>NZ_JAIWPS010000005.1:0-225348 GCF_021191595.1 Alterluteimonas muca | reverse complement strand
CCCGCTCGAGCACCTGCTTCACCGCCTCCGCCCTGAACTCATCCGTGTATCGCTTGCTGCTCATGAACACCTCTGCTGTAGCCATGAATTATGGCCTGCGGGTGTCTGCAAAAGGCTGGGCGGTCCATTGCCTCCGAAGAGGCCGGGAGCCCCACCTCCCATAGCGCCGATAAGCCGTCAGCGCCCCTTCTGGGGCGTTGACGTTTCCTCTGGGGCATAAGTCCGTACCAGGGGGCGCAGCGGCAGCCGAAGCTGCCAGCGGCCGAACTCCCGCGGCTGCCATGGTCCCAACTCTACCCGGGCGCCGTAGGGGTCCCAGAACTCCAGGGCCGAGGGTGGGCCGCCACCCTGGCCGGGGGCTTCGATGACCAGCTCCTCCACCACCTTCGGCGATCGGGCGTGTCGCCAGGCCTTCCACAGCTTCGCCTTCGTCGCCTCGTCCTCGCCGGCCCAACCTGAGTAGGCAAGGAAGTGCTCGAAGTCCTCCCGTGGGGTGTGGGGAGCTGGCCGGTCTGTGGGTTGCCCACACCAGGGGCAGGACTGGGTCGCTAGCTCCACGAACCTATCCACCTTTCGCGGTCCTTTCATGGGCCCTGGACGGAGCATAGGACTCCCCATGCAGGAGTGCTGTGATGAGCAAGCGCGATCGAGCCGACCTCGGGCGACAAGCGGGACGTCAGGCGCGACGAGAAAGGCCAGTTCAAAGAGGTCGACGACGTCAGCCGGTCGCTGTCCCAGGACGTGCGTAAGTCGTCCAAGACGGACGCCAAGTCGGGTCAAGGCGACAGGGGCGACAGGAAGAAATAGCTCGAGCGCTACGAGCACCTCATTTCGTTGCTGCCGGCAAGTAAGCCGAAGAGGTCCCGAGCGAAGAAGTCGCCGGCCTGATGGATGTTTGGGCAGGGCCTCAGACGTGCTTGGTCAGGGACCAGCGGACCACTCCCCAGACATCGAGTTCCACGCCTTCGCCTACCTCAATAGGGGCCACGCCGCGGCTGGCCAGCAGTCGGATCCGGCCGCCCCGGATCTCCAGCTTCTTGACCATGAACCCGCCCTCCCACAGCACCAAAACGGTGTGGCCGTTGCGGGGGCGCACCGAGCGGTCGATGACCAGCAGGTCTCCGTCGTGGATTCCGAAGTCGACCATGCTCCCGCCCGTGTCCGCCCAAGCCATGAACGTGGCTGCAGGGTTCGCGACCAACTTCTGGTTGAGGTCCAGGCGGTCTTCTTCGGTGAAGAAATCCTCTGAGGGGGACGGGAAACCGCACGCCACTCGCTGGCGCAGCGCAGGCAGCGGCAGGCGGGAGAAGTCGGTCAGCGGGCCGATAAGTGTCGGCGGATCAGGCAGTTGGCGGGCCAGCACAGGAAGGCATCCTTCCGCGGGGAGTGTTTCGCGGGGGGCAGAGGCTACGCCAGCTCGCCGGTAGCTGTCAGTTAGTAATTGCCTGAACGGGTCAGGATCCACAGCCTCCAGCGGGCTGGCTAAGATGGGGTCTTCCTCCCCCGTGCGCTGCCATGTCCGACCTGAAACCTTGGATGCCCGGCTCGACGAGCTGGCCGCCTCACTCCCCCAGATGATTGAGGACAACCCCGAACCGGGCGACTTCTGGGCGGAGTTCGCTGGTCAAGCCGACCACATCGAAGACAACGCAGGCCAGCATTGTGAGCACGTCATGAGGCGTATCAACGCAATGCTGGCCGAGCACGGCAGGTACGTGGCAGGCGTGGACTTCGAAAAGGGCTGAGCATGTGCTATTCGGCGGAGGCCTGGACGCTGTACGACTCCTACGTCGCCACCT
This sequence comes from Alterluteimonas muca, assembly GCF_021191595.1. Classification (NCBI taxonomy): domain Bacteria; kingdom Pseudomonadati; phylum Pseudomonadota; class Gammaproteobacteria; order Lysobacterales; family Lysobacteraceae; genus Alterluteimonas; species Alterluteimonas muca. Next base: position 223,549 of record NZ_JAIWPS010000005.1, on the reverse strand, counting down.
TCGGTGCCGACATCGACATCAAGGCGTTCTGGGAGCTGTACTTGGGCCGCGATGAGGCCTATCGGGTCAGGCAAAAGACGTCGGACGGACCGAGAATCCCCAAGGGCATGGACCGCAACTTCCTGCGGCCTGCCAGTCCAGTCGAGCGGCAGATCCAGGACCTCATCGCCCAGTACAACTCTCGCAGGCTTGAAGAAAGCGTTCCTGAGCTGGCTCGACAGAAGGAGCGCTTGGATGCCGCGGAGGCCAAGCTGGCCACCAAGCCGACGAAGACCGCGGCCAACGAGCAGCGGATCGCCGGCAACAAGATCAAGCAGCTCGAACGCTGGATTGAGGACGCTAAGCGCACTTCACTCGAGCCGGCGCGAGACAACCGGATCTTTCCGGATTGGTACGCCCCCGTGCTGTACGTGGAGAACGGGCGCAAGGTGGTGCGGCCCATGCGCTATCACTGCCGTCCTTGCGGGATGGATCCTTCCACGGACCGCACCCGGACCGGGCAGGTGTCGGGCAAGTACAACGCTAGGCGCGACAACCTCGACAGGTTCTGGAGGGCGCAGTTCGGCCACACGCACGCCCTGATGCTTGCCGAGACGTTCTACGAGAACGTCGACGACGGCAAGGGCGGCAGCAAGGAAATCCAGTTCCGGCCCCGCACCGGTGAGACGATGTACATCGCCTGCCTGTACTCCCGCTGGGTCGACCCGAGGGGCCAGGGGCCAGACCTGTGGTCCTTCGCTGCCATCACCGATGAGCCTGAGCCGGAAGTTGCCGCCCAGGGACATGACCGGACGATCGTCAACATAAAGCCTGAGCACGTCGAGGCATGGCTCAACCCGGACCCGAACGACCTGCCAGCTCTGTTCGCCATCCTGGACGACAAACGACACCCGTACTACGAGCTGGTGGAGCAAGCCGCTTGATTTCATTGCGTTGTCAACTGGGAATGCCCAAGCGTCAGTCATCTCAGCTAAAGAGACCCACTGAATCTATCCTTGCAGCCTCCATCCTCGGAGCTTTACCGATTTGTTGACACATGCAGAAATCCAGCGCCGAGAAGTCCACGGCGCCACTCCCCGTGAGCATAAGTCTGCGATGGGGCAATTCATGACCCCCGCCAGTGTTGCCTCGTTCATGGCGGGACTGTTTAAGCCTCAAGACGGAGAGCTACGACTCCTAGATGCCGGCGCTGGGCTCGGTGCCCTCACTTGCGCCACTCTCGATCGCTGGAAGGCCGGAGAACTTGGGCGGGGCCGTATGACCGTACATGCCCACGAAATGGACGATCGGCTGAGGGCACACCTTCAGGAAACACTTGCACGCTACACCAAAGACGGTGTTGAGGTGGTAGTCAACCACGGCGATTACCTGGCGCAAGCCGCCGACTCGATAGAGCGTGGTGAAGCACCGTACAGCCACGCCATCCTCAATCCGCCTTATAAGAAGATAGGCACGGAAAGCGATGCCCGCCAGCAAGCCCGGCGTGCAGGCCTAGAAACCGTAAACCTTTACTCCGCCTTTGTGGGATTGGCGCTGGCACAAATGTCGCCAGGTGGCCAGCTTGTGGCCATCATTCCTCGCAGCTTCGCTAACGGGCCGTACTACAAGCCGTTCAGACGGTTTATCCTCGAACGTGCAGCACTGCGACGAATTCACCTTTTCGATTCGCGCAACAAGGCGTTCCGCGACGACGAAGTGCTCCAAGAGAACATCATCGTGTTGCTGGAAAGAGGAGCCACACAGGGGGAAGTGGTTGTTAGCCACTCCACCGACGACACCTTTGACGACATCCGGCAGCAGACACACGCATTCTCGGAGGTAGTAAAGCCAAACGACCCAGACGTTTTCGTTCATGTGCCCGACGGTAGTCAGGATGCACTGGAGGAGTCGCCCAATATCACCGCCACCATCAGAGACCTCGGGATTGGCGTGTCCACCGGACCGATCGTCGACTTCCGGGCTAAGGAACACCTCCGCTACCGACCTGAGCCTGGCACAGTTCCTCTCCTCTATCCGCAACATTTCACCGGCCAACACACTACTTGGCCTGTGGCTGGCAAGAAGCCCAACGCTATTGCTCGGCATCCCGAAGTTGAAAGATCATTGTGGCCTGCCGGCCGATACGTTGTCGTACGCCGATTCTCCAGTAAGGAAGAGCGGCGCCGCGTAGTTGCATCATTGGTGGACCCTGACGCGCTAGGCAATCCGGAGGTCATCGGCTTCGAGAACCATCTGAACGTCTACCACGATGGGAAATGCGGCCTGAGCGAGGACTTGGCATGGGGCCTGTTCGTATATTTGAACTCTGCGGCGCTGGACGAGCATCTCCGTCGCTTTTCGGGGCATACCCAAGTCAACGCCACAGATCTGAAGAACATTCGCTATCCGACGCGGGAGCGTTTGGAGCGATTGGGGGCGTGGGCACGGCACCATCCGTTGCTCACTCAAGAGGAAATTGACATCGAAACAGGGGACTTGCTCTTGTCGCAACAACGGATTGATCAGGCCACGCAGATTCTGGCCGCACTGGGATTCCCGCGAGCGCAGCTCAACGACCGCTCGGCGCTATGTCTATTGGCTTTGCTTGGAATGAAGCCTGACGACCCATGGAGCGACGCAGGCGCGGGCCTGATCGGCATTACACCGATCATGGACTTCGCGAGAGAACACTACGGGCGGGACTACAAGCCCAATACTCGCGAGACCTTCCGTCGCCAGTCTATGCATCAATTCGTTGACGGCGGCTTGGCGCTGTACAACCCAGATGAGCCAGACAGGCCGGTAAACAGCCCGAAGGCGGTGTACCAGATCGTGCCCGAGGCGTTGGAACTAATTCGCTGCTACGGGACGGCGGCTTGGGAGGCCAACCTTGCCACGTATCGCGCTAAACGCCAATCTTTGGCGGCGCAATACGCACGGGCCCGAGAACTCAAGCAAGTGCCGGTGGTTCTGCCCGAGGGGGGCGAACTGCTCTTGTCGCCAGGTGAGCACAGCCAGCTGATTAAGGCAGTTGTGGAGGTGTTCGGCGGCCACTTCGCTCCTGGTGCTCATCTCATCTATGCCGGCGATACTGGCAACAAGGTGGGTTTCTTCGACCGTGAGACACTTGAAGGTCTTGGGGTAGTCGTTGACAAGCACGGGAAGATGCCGGATGTCGTCCTTTACGACGCACGACGTAATTGGTTGCTACTTATTGAAGCGGCGAGCTCGCATGGGCCAGTGGACGGTAAACGGTACGGCGAACTCCACGCGCTATTCGGTCAATCGACCGCGGGGCTGGTTCTAGTCTCCGCCTTCTCAGACAGGGCAACCATGCGTAAGTACTTGGCCGACATCGCGTGGGAGACGGAAGTTTGGGTAGCCGACGCCCCAACCCACATGATGCACTTCAACGGCGAACGGTTCTTGGGGCCCTATTGAGAATGGCACTCCAAGTTCATGCCAATGGATGGTTGAGCGTATCTATCCCGCAGAGTGTCGAGGTCGCCGCCAGGCAATTGCGCGCCAAGCGCGATCAGCAATATGGCAACATCTATCCAGAGCGAGACACCGATGGGAGATGGGTTGGCGAGCTGGGGGAAATGACATTCAACCGTTGGCTCAAGCATCGAGGTTGCAATGATTTCCGGTGGATAGTGGAGGATGCGGCTGTGAAAGCCGACTTCGTCTTAGGACGAAGTGTAGGCGTCGGTGTGAAGACGGTGAAGCGGAAAGGACGCTCCGCGATCTGGCTATACCATGCAGATCACTGCCTAGCATGCCCATGAACCTGTAGAACAGTTCTTCTTTCTCACCTATAAGTTCCGGCGGCAAGCGATGTGGATGCTAGGCGGTATAGAGAGTCAACGTTTCCTTGAAGTGGCTCAGTTCTATAGTGATGGCGATTGGGTCCACCCTGGCTACCAAGTCCGCGGCCACAATATATACAACGCCGACATATGCCATTTTGCTCCACCAGACGAGTGGCTAAACCGGGGCATGTCAACGTAAGTATCTGGGCCTTGGCGACGACTTGGCCCCCAGAGAGAGTTGGCACGTGATCTGTGGGCGAGCGGTGTCCAGCCATTGGTCGGCGCGCAACTTAGAGTAATCAGCGGATCCATAAATTGCTCGGATATCTGTTCAATGGATTGACCGCACGGGGAAGCGGATGGAATTTGCGGTACTTGTCTGGCAGGCCATCATCTTTTTCTCAATCGCTCTCAGCGGTAGAGCTAGAGGCGCTGTCGTCGCGTTTTGGGTGATCTGGACCATCCTGCAGGTCTTCGCCCTGTGGTTGAGCGTCATCCAGTTCGGCACCATCTGGCTGGCCTGGGGTTCTACCCCGAAATCACGGACGGTTGTGAAAGGGTTGAGAGCTTCTGATCCTGCCTGGCGAGTCTTCGCCGCATCCTCGGGTTGTGGAATCGCTCGATGTATTCGAACACATCAGCCCTGGCGGCATCGAGTGTCGGATACGTCATGCGGTAGACCCGCTCGCGCTTGAGCAGCCCGAAGAAGCCTTCGCACGCCGCGTTGTCGCCGCAGTGGCCCACCGCGCTCATCGAGCACACCAATGCGTTGGCCGCCAGGTAACGCTGGTAGTCGCCGCTTCGGAACTGGCTGCCACGGTCGGAGTGCAGGATCAGCGGATGTCTGCCTTGGCGCTGCCAGACCGCCATCTGCACGGCCCGGATCACCATCTGCCGATCCTGCCGGTGGTGCATCGACCAGCCCACCACGCGCTGGTCGAACAGGTCCAGCACGATGCACAGGTACAGCTTGGCCTGCCGGGTCTTGATCTCGGTGATGTCGGTGACCCACTTGGTCTCCGGCTCCAGCGCGGTGAAGTCCCGCTCCAGCAGATTGCGCACACCCGGTGGCGTCAGCGCGGGCCGGCCACGCTGGCCACGCCGCTTCGGCCGCGGCCAGCCCTGCAGGCCATCTTCAGCCATCAGGCGCGCCACCCGGTTCAGGCTGACGGGTTCGCCGGCATCGGCCAGATCTTCCTGCATCCGACCGGCGCCCAGCGTGCCCCGGCTGTCTTCGTGCAGCTCACGGATCCGGCCGAGCAGACGCTGGTTGTCGAGCTGACGGGGGCTTGGGAGGCGCTTGCTCCAGTCGTAGTAACCACTGGCCGACACCCGCAGGCAGCGGCACATCAGCCGAACCGGAAATTCATCGCGGCAACGTTCGATCGCCTGATACCTCAGGACGATCCCTTGGCAAAGAACGTCGCCGCTTCTCGCAAAAAATCGCGTTCCTTCTTCACCCGGGCCAACTCGCGCTTGAGCCCGGCCAGCTCCTCGTCCCGGGGCGTCCCGGTGCCACCGAAGGCCACCTTGCCCTGGCTCTGCGCCTCCCGCTTCCAGCGGGTCAGCAGGGTGTCGCGAATCCCCAGCTCCCGGGCCACCTGGGCGCAGCTGACGCCCGGCTGGCTTGCCTGCTCAACAGCACCGCGCTTGAACTCCGCACTGAACTTCCTTCGCTTCGACATGAACACTCCTCAGGGCCTGCATCGGCCTTCTCGTAAGTGTCCGTGAAAACGGGGGTGAACCCGAGTCGATCCGCCTATCAGGCGCTTCAGGACGGGCCGTGATGGGAGCAGTCCTCACGCTGTACGGGGATCGCTTACGCAGCGGGCCGGGCCATAGCTACGAAGCCGAGCAACCAGAGAAGAAGAGCCAAAAGACTGTCTCAACTGGCCGTATATCTACCAAAAAGAAGAAAAAGATTAAAGAAGATTGGCGGAAAAATGCTTAGATAGAGTGGTATAGAAGCTTCTCAGAAGAATTTCGAAGCGGCGAGACAAGGACGGATGTGTGTACAACCGTTCTAAATGATTGATGTATAAGGCAAAAGCCCCGGAATCCGGGGCTTTTTGCTGTGTGAACACGCTACATTGGTACGCGCATTACGGCCCGCGAGCCGCGGTTCCGCTGAGGTAGTCCGCCACAAGCTGCGTCACGTTGGCCGCAAGCAAAGGGGCGCGCTGGGGTGAGGTTCGCAGCCGATACGACAGGTAGGCAATGATCGCGGTGTCGGGGTCGTCCTTCAGCGCGAACACCGAATCCGCCATCTCGTTCAACGCGGCGAAGGCCTGCGGTGAGTCAGTGCCGGCTTCAGGCGGGTTGAAGATCCGCACCCGGCAGTGATCGTTCGCGGCTGCAAGGATCGCTTCGGCATGGAAGCGCGTGTTATTGATCCACCCCACGCGGACAGCGCTCAGTCCTGCATCCCCTGGGAGGTCGGCACGAAACTCGACCGTTGCCTCGACAGAGTCCAGCGCCCGGTCAAGGTCGGTCGGATGGCAGGAGAACCTGGCCATCACCGATCCGCTGGAATACAGGGTGCCAGCCGGCTTGCCGAGGACGCCGCTAAGATCGGCCAGCGTGGTGCGGTGGTTTTGCATGTCATGTACCGGGTGCAGGGGATGACGCTGACGGTACCAACGGCATCGTCCGCGCTGGACCGGAAACCACAGCGCAAACGGTGCAGGTTGCGAACTTGATTCGGGCACGGCCCATGTAAGTTTGCCCACCGTCGTTGGTGGGTACGCTCGAAGGATGACAACCGCCACAGCCAGGCCCAAGGCCAAGCCCCGAAAGACTGCGAGGAAGAAGGCCACCGAGCCTCGGGAGCCAACCGCGTTCGATCGCGTGGGGCGGCTTGCATCGTTCGGGATCGAGCACGGCTTCCAGATCCCGTTCCTGATGCCGGCGGGGTACGACGACTTCACCCAGCCGGTGGCGAGCCTGCACGATGTGGCGTCCAGCGCGGATCGTGCCCTGATCCACCTGCGGGTGGTCGGCATGGTTCGTCACTTCTACGGCTCCGTGCCGCGCACACGCGCCGAAGTCCAGGATGACCACGGCGGGCGAACGTTCGCCGTTGCCTTCGGCGACACCAAGGAGTGGGCGCTGGTGCTGGAGGCCTCCAGGCAGGGTGCGCTCTTCGTCGTCCAGCCCAGCTGGTTCAAGGAGGAGTTCAGTCTGCGGCTGGTGGAACGGGTCGATCGACAGTGGGCCGGGCGGGTGCGCCCGCGCTATCCGGGCAAGCCCAACTACATGCCGCCCGACAAGGTGCGGGAGAAGATTCACGAGGCGCTACCGGTGCAGCTGCAGGTCGCCGCCGGGCAGCTCCGCGCGGCGATCGGTGCCCATGTGCCGATCGAGACAGTGATGACCGCGGCCGGCGCGCCTGGGTGGTCCCTCGAGCAGGTGATCGGCGAGGTCCACATGCCGGCCTCGCCGACGATGGCCTGCCTGGCGCGCGAAGCGCTCCATCGGGTTGCGGCGTTCGTCGGCCTGATGCATGCGCATGACCACGTCGTGTCACGCGCCCGCGTGCGGCCGGTGGCACTGGCGACCCGCAAGGCGCGCCTGTCGCAGCTGCCCTACACGCCGACAGCAGAACAGGTCCAGGTGGTCGAGGAGATCGCGGCAGACATGGCACGCCCGGTGGCCATGAAGCGCCTGCTCACCGCCGACGTGGGGTTGGGAAAGAGCGGGCCGATCCTCGTCGCCGTGGCGGCTACACTCGACGCCGATCCATCGAACAGGGTGGCCTTGATGGCACCCAACACGGCTCTGGCATCACAGCTGCACGCCGAATTCCGCAGCTGGTTCCCTGACCTCCCGGCTGAATTCATCACCGGCGAGCATCGCGACAAGGATCTCACGGGCTACCGCCACCTCATCGGAACAACCGCGCTACTGCATCGCAACGTCGGAGAGCTCGCGCTCGTGGCTGTCGACGAAGAACAGAAGTTCTCGACCGACCAACGCGAAGCGCTCACCGGCTTTGGCGCCCACATGCTGACGGCCACGGCAACGTGCATCCCCCGCACGATGGCCCTTGCGCGCTACGGGGCGCTGGGTGTGTCGCAGATCCGCAAGCCGCACACGCCGCGCACGGTCCACACGCGACGGTGGGATGCCGAGAACCGTCGCCCGTTGTTTGCCGAGCTCCGCGCGCACGTACATGCCGGCGGGCAGGTGCTCGTCGTGTATCCGATGCGCGAGGCCCGCGAGCAGACCGACGTCCTTCGGGCAGTCGATACCAGCCACCAGGGGTGGGAGAAGATGTTCCCAGGCCTGGTCCGATGGCTGGACGCGACGGCCAACGATGAAACGAAGCAGACCGTGCTGGACGATATGCGCCAGAAGCGGGCGCGAATCCTGGTGTCGACCACGGTCGTCGAAGTGGGCATCACAATCCCTGACCTGCAGCGTGTCGTGATCGTCGGCCCTGAGCGCATGGGGTTGTCGCAGATCCACCAGCTACGAGGGAGGGTCGCCCGAAAGGGCGGCGAAGGGTGGTGCGACCTCTACTGCCCGGTGGCATTGAACGATGACCAGGTGTCCAAGCTGGACGCCTTCCTGGCCTGCAAGGACGGTCACGAGGTAGCCGAGCTGGATCTCAAGTTGCGCGGTTTCGGCGACCTGTCGATGAAAGGGCGACGGCAGTCCGGGTCGGACGGCGGAATCCTGTTCGGATCGGCCGTCACCCTCGAACACGTTGAGCCGATGGAGAAAGTCTGGCTCGAGGCCTGCGGTCAGACTGTCCCGGTCAGCGGCGTCTCCAATGGGAGACCTAGTTCACATAACGATGCTGATTGACTAATTTCCCGATTCCACAACAGGGGGAACACATGTCAAAGAAGACTCGTCAATCTGAAGGTGCTGCAGCGTTGTCTGCAGGTGGTGGTGCCGTGGCCGGCGCAACGTCAGCGGTCGCGGGAGTGATGGCCGGCGCGTCCGCAGGGACTGCAGGTGCAGCGGCCCTGACGTCCGGGCTGGCGGCCGTCGGCAGCATCGTCGGGGGTGGGATGGTCGCTGGCTTGGCCGTAGTCGCGGCAGCCCCAGTGGCCGGCACCGCAGCTGGATTCGGCGTATACAAGCTGTATAAGCACCTTGCCTCCAGGGGTAGTTGAAGCACCGACGGAAGGAGCAGCTACCAGGTTGTGGTAGCTGCTCTTGCGGCAGCCGATATCGCAACCACGCCGGTTTGAGACGGGGGTTGGCCGGTTGGGGAAGCAGGAGTGGCCGGTAGAGTCGCCAGGACGCGTTTCTACTCGGATCTCCTGGCATGAAAAAAACTGCTCTCTCACTGACCTTGGCTGCACTGCTGGCCGGCGCCACCGCGCACGCACATGCCGGCGGGTTTGCCGACGTCATCGCCCGCGCAGACGCCGGGGACACGGCGGCCATGATCGATGCTGGCGCGCAGCTTCTGGCGCGAGGTAAGCCGATCGAGGGCCTCATGTACCTGGAGGCCGTGATCCGCCTTGGACGGCCAGAGGAGCATGTCGCCCGTGCGCACCACGCGCTGGGTCGGCACTACATGACGCAAGGCGGCCCCATCGCCATGCAGACGGCCATCGAGCACTTCAAGAGCAGTGCCGTCATCGGCTACGTCCCGTCGCAGGTCGAGCTTGGCCGTCTCTACCTGAGCCAGTCGCGCAGTGAGCGCGGGCAGGACCGGACCACCAGCCTTGATCGCGCTTTGGTTCTCCTCGAGCACGCGGCCACCCACGGCGGCAGTGTCGATGCGGCATACCTGCTCGGTGAGCGCTTCTACAAGGGCGTGGACTTCACGCGCAACGAGACGATCGGTGAGGCTTGGCTACGCCACGCGGCGACGAACGGACACGTCCAGGCGGCACTTGCCATCGGCCTCCACGATCTGTCGAAGGACCGCCCGGAAGGGCGCCGCTATCTGGCGCAGGCTGCCGACGCTGGCAACGCCGACGCCATGATGGCACTGGCGGAGAACTACCAGAGCGGCAAGGTGCTGCGGCAAGACCTGGCCACGGCCCGTGCTTGGGCAACACGCGCGGCCAACGCAGGCGCCCGTGGTGCCGCGGACCTCGTGGCCAGACTGACGGCACCCCCGCGACCGGTGGCGGCAGCCCCTGTTGCTTCGCCTATGCCCGTGCAGGCCTCTGTGCCGTCCTATGTGGCCGCCGCCCCTGCGAACACGCAGCCAACCGTGACCGCGACGTCAGGTGGCCAGTCGGCGCCGCAGCTGCTGGAGGAGCTCGAGCGCAACAACCGCGCATTGATGGCGCAGATCGAGCAGCTGCGGCAGCAGATGGAAATCATGTCCGGACAGGGCGCGGCGTCCGCACCGAACCGTGCTCCCGCCCCCGCGGTGATCCAGGCGGCCTACGTGCAGCCCCAGGCCCATTCTGCACCGATTACGGCCCCCCGGACCCCGCTCCCGCTCGTCCCGAGTGGAGCCTCCATGCCGGACGCTGCTCAGGCCGCGACGGTAGAAGCGCCCGTCGCTGAGCCTGCCGCCAACCCGACCTATGTGCAGGCCGAGCCTGCCTCTCGTCCGACCAGGGCCGAGCGGATCCGTCTGAGCGAGAACGACCGTGGCCTCGAGGCCTATCGCAACGGCGATGCGGCGCAGGCTGCGAAGCACTTCACCCGCGCCGTGCGTGCCGGTAGCGCAGACGCCATGAACAACCTCGGCATGCTGTTGCTGCAGGGGCAGGGCGTAGCTATCGACCGTGATCGAGCCATGGGCCTGTTCCGGGATGCTGCCGAGAAGGGCCATGTCGTCGCCGCCAGGAACATCGGCTACATGTACCAGCAGGGTCTGGGCGTCCGGCAGGACCTCGCTCGGGCCAACGTGTGGATCCGGCACGCTGGCCTGCTGGAGCGCAGGCAGGTCCAGCGCGGACATTACGCCAACCTCTGACTGGTAAAGGCCCACCCGGACGGCGCCTACATGGCGCCGTTCCCGTTTGTGCCAGGTGCGCAACCTCGACTGATCGCCAGCAGGTTGCAGGCCGGGGTCTGGTGCACCTCGCTGAATACTGGTGCCATGCGCAACCTGGTCCGTTCGATCATCCGAAGGCTGTTCGGCTCTGCAGAGCCATCGAAGCCATTGCTGCTCCTTCCGCCGCCGGAGAGCATGTCGAAGGCCAACGAGGACGATCCCGCCCACGAGATCGAGTACGGCGTGGGTGCCTACAAGCGGGTCGTGACACCAGGCTTTCCGGAGCGTGCCGGTCAACCCGTGCCAAGGTGGCCCGAGCACGGCGCCGCGCTGATGGCCGCGACCCCGGAGGAGTTGCTCCAGACCCAGGACGACCTGGTGCAGCGCCTGCGGACGATGAGCCCACTCGCAGGTGCGCGGTTCAACGAACTGATCATGCCCGCGCTGCTGCGATATGCAGCGTGGGTGCACCTGTTGCCCGCAAGCGAGAACCACCATCACTCCGGACCGGGCGGGTTGCTGCGTCACGGGCTGGAAGTCGCACTGCATGCGGCGCGCATGGCCGAAGGCCGTCATGTGGGCATCGACCAGCCGCCCTCCACGCGTCATCGCTACGAGGTTCGGTGGCGTGTGGCCACAATGTTCGGTGGCCTGCTGCATGACCTGGGCAAACCTCTCGTCGATTGCGGTGCGACGGATGCCGATCGCACGATCACCTGGCCTGCCCACGCCGGCGACCTGTATGCCTGGCTCGTCAAGCACAACCTGACCCACTACCGGATCTACTGGCGGTCGGGGAAGCGCCATGAGCGGCACAAGCCTGTCGGTACCGCGGTGATGCGCGAGATCCTGGGGCCAGAGCTGCTCACCTGGTTGAGCGATGAGCCGACCCACGAGGTCATGGGCTATCTCGTAACAGCTGTGTCCAACGTCGCCAGCGCCAGCAACGTGATGTCGATGGTGGTGTCCAAGGCGGACAGCCTGTCGGTCGAGGCAGACCTCAAGCGCATGGCGCTGCGGACCCAAGCCACCGGCACCGGGGCGTCGACGAGCGCGGCCGCGCTGGTCGTTGGCCGGCTGCGACAGCTCGTGGAGACCAACCGCATCAAGTCGAACCGGCCTGGTGCGCCCCTCTGGTCGACTACCGAGGGCATCTACGGGGTCTACCCCGCGATCATCGAGGCGGTCATCGCTGACCTTCGCCGCGAGGACATCCCGTCCCTGCCCGCCAGCCGCAACGAGATCGCTGAGCTGTTGGCAGACACCGGGTTCATCGAGCCCTGCGCTGCAGAGACGTCAGAGGGACCACAGCGGTCGCTGACCTGGGATCTGCGGGTGGAGCTGAAGCGCGCGGACCGGGTCGATGTCTCAGCGCCGATGAAGGTGCTCAAGTTCACCGAGGAAGCGCACATCTTCGGCGTCGCCCAACCTCCGCCGGCGCACCCTGGGAAGGTGACTTCTCCGTTCATCACCGATGCCGATGCCCGCCGCATGGCAGACGAGGTCACGGTGGCTGATGCGGCGCCGGCGCTCCCCGAACCGGCCACAGGGGCGATGCAAGGGACAGGAGATCCCGATGCCGCGCCAACCGGTGGGGACGCCAACGACGCCAACCACGGAGAAACGGTCGCTGCCGACGTCAGCGAGAAGCAAGACGAAGCGGTCGTTGTCGAGGACCGCCGCAATCGCCGCGACGTCGCGCGTGAGCGCACGTATCAGCGCGAGGCCGACGGCCGAAAGCCGCAGACGGACCTCAAGGACCTCATCAAGAAGATCAATTCCACGTCGCTATGCGGCGCGGCCGTCGCGGAAGTCCTGCGCAGCATCTTCAAGGGCAGCCTGACGTACGGGACCGACTACTACGACACACCCGACGGCCTGGCGATCGCGTACCCCACGTCTTTCAGCGGGCTGGGCATGCCGCCGGAAGACATCCTCGATGGAGCAGTGGATGCGCGGTGGGTCTTCGCCGAAACGGGCTCGGACCGGATGGTGGTCGACCGGACGTTCCCCGATGGACGGCGGCGCAAGTGCATCCTGTTCGCCGGCCTCATCGGCCAGGCATGGGAGGCACTGCGACAGGATCATCCCGAGGTCCTGGAAGTCCGCACCCGACCAGCCCCAGATGCGGCTGCTGCCGATGCGACCGCGACCGAGGGCAGCAATGCTGCGGTCCATGACGGACACGCACCCAGTGAGACCGGGTCGCACGGCGCTCGCATGCACCCCGATCCCGCGCCGGGGCAAGCACGTGCACGGCAGGCGGAGCGGCGCGTTGGCCAGACGAATGGGTCGGCCGACACGCCTGGCGCCGGGCGGGGTCGTGCACAGTCTGGAGCGGCTCAGTCGTCGGTACCGTCTGAACCCGCTGCGCCGCAGAGCGCGAAGGCGTCGAAGCCAATCCGTCGCAAGGCCCTCGACGTCCCGGCCGTGGGTGCGCAGGCGCCGAAGGGAACGTTCCAGTCAGGGCAGCCCGCGACCAGCCAGAAGCCTGCGCGGGGAAGCACAGGGAGCCAGGAGACCCCGCAACGCCTGCCTGGCCCGCGCACCGTGGCCTGCAACCTCATCACCGAGCTGACCCCCGAGCTGATCGCCGACATCAACGCCACCGTGGTCTTGGGCGTCGAGCAACTGCAGACATCCGATCCGGAGTTCAAACCGGACGATCCCGAATGCCTGAGGCAGGTGCTGCGTTACATGGTCACCGAGGGGAAGGTGCGCGCCGGGCCGCTCCTGACTGCACTTACGACCAAGGACAACCCGGCGTTGCTGTTCAAGATGCCCGACAGCATGCTCATCAAGGAGATCAAGGCTGTGCGCCTGAACCCGAACTACGAACGTCCAGCGTGGATTGCGGAGCGGATGCGCCGACGCGCAGAGGCGGTGGCATGAGTGCGTTGATCCGCTACGAGGATCCGTTCCGTCCAGCATACGAATGGTCCGCGGTGCTGGTCTGGACGGTGTCGGCTGTCGTCTCCTTGCTGATCTACTTCCTCTCGAACTACCCGGCCCCTCTGTTCTTGGGCTTCGCGGCTTTCTGCCTGGTCATGGCGTTGCTGCGACTCAGGCCCGTCGTGGAGCTCTGGGCTCGCGCACGCGCGATGGACGGGTCGGGAAAGACCTTCATCACTCGCCAGGAGCTCGTCGAGCTGGCGAAGGAGGAGCCGGACACACTGGTCCTGGGCTTCGGGTTTGCCTGGACGCAGGACTACGCGCAGATGGCGTACACGCTGAAGATGCACGGGATGCAGAACATCGTGTCGCGTGACGCGAGCCACGTGGGTGACCGCTGGATCCACGGCCTGGGCATCAATGAGGAAGAGCCCATCCGGATGCCGTTCGCGCATGCGGGAGTGCATACCTTCATCATCGGGACGACCGGCTCCGGCAAGACCCGCCTGTTCGACCTCCTGATTGCGCAGTACATCGCCGCCGGATACTGCGTGATCATCCTCGACCCGAAGGGTGACAGCGGGATGCACGAGGCGGCGCGGGACGGTGCGCGGGAGCTGAAGGACGAGGACGTCGTCTACTTCCATCCGGCGTTCCCGGAACGCTGCTCGCGCATCGATCCGCTGGCCAACTTCACCCGGCCAACCGAACTGGCCACTCGGATTGCAAGCCTGATCGCGTCGGAATCCAACTCCGACCCGTTCACCGCGTTCTCGATGATGGCGCTCAACAAGCTGTCCGAAGCGCTGCTCTTTGTGCATGCGCGACCCTCGCTCGTGCTGCTGCGCCGGCTCCTGGAGAACGGCATGACGGGCCTGCTCATCAAGGTGCTCGAGACGCACTTCGAAAACGTCCGCCCTGGACGGCTTCCGAACGGCAACGAGAATCCGCAGGGCTGGATAGCCGAGTCGAAGGCATATACGAACAAGGCCCAGAACAAGGGCGAGGAAGGGCGTGCGAGTGAGCTGATCCAGTACTACCGCGACCACATCGTGGCCTATCACCCGAACCCGACGGTGGAAGGCTTGATCTCGAGCTTCGAGCACGACAGCACCCACTTCGGGAAGATGGTCACCTCGCTGATGCCGGTTCTCATCATGCTCACCTCGGGAGAGATGGGAAGCTTGTTGTCGCCCGACTACGAGGATCCGTCCGACCCGCGGCCGATCACCAATTTCAAGAAGATCACCCAGTCGGGACGTTGCGCATACATCGGCCTCGACTCCCTGTCGGACTCCATGGTCGCGTCCTGTATCGGTGCACTGTTCCTGTCGGACATCACGGCAGTCGCGGGCCACCGGTACAACTTCGGCGACGACGAAGGCCGGGCGCCCAAGATCGCGGTCTTCGTCGACGAAGTGAACGAGATCGCCAACGCGCCGCTGATCCAGCTGCTCAACAAGGGCCGCGGCGCCGGCGTCACGATGTACCTCGCCACGCAGACGATCTCCGACCTGGTCGTCAGGCTCGGCACCCAGGACCACGCCTACCAGGCGCTTGGCAACACCAACAACCTGATTGCACTGCGCGTCAACGACTTCGGCACGCAGGAGTACATCTCGCGCCAGCTCGGAGAAGTCAGCATCTCGTCGGTTGGGATTACCCAGGCGTCGGGCACGAACGCCGACATGCCATTGAACTTCCGCGGTTCGGTTGCGGAGAAGCTCGAGCGCGAGGACAAGCCCCTGATGCCTCCCGACATGCTTGGGTCCCTTCCAGACCTCGAGGGTATCGCCAAGGTGTCGGGGGGGCGGGTGGTGAAATGGCGCGCCCCCATTCTCACCCGTACGCAGGGCTAGGCGTTGTGGTCCAATATAGGAATACAGGGGACCGAAAGGGGCGCACGAGCCATGAGCCGTCTGTTCCAACGGTACAGCTCACCGGCGGCATTTCTCGACCACCAGCTCCACGCAATCCAAGTCGCTTTTCTCGCAAGCGAGGTGTTCCGGCAATGGCCGGACCTCCGGCAGATCACCGAACGATTTTGCTGGATGGTGGGCGATCGCATCCGCTTGCCTGTTGTTCGAGGCACGGGCGGCCCAGCTGCTGCAGAGTGTCTCGTAGATGCGTTCTCCTGGCTCGACACCGCTCCGGAACGCTGGACGCTCACGGCGTCGGCCGCGAAGTCAGTGTTCGTTGCCGGGCTTCTCTACAACGCCCCGTACATCACCCATCTCAACGTCCAGGTGGACGGCCAGCCGTGGACGATCACAGACGGCGAGCCGATGTGCGCGCTTCTGGCGCGTGGCTGCCATGTCGACTGCGACGTCCGGTCGGATCGTGGCCGCGCCGATACCGACGGCATGGCTGCCAACAGGGTCCTCCTCCTCTCGCGCATGTACCCGGATGGAGGGCACATGTCCCTCGATCTCGACCTGGCATTCGCGGTGTTTCCGCCGCATGCCCTGATGGTGGATCTGTTCGGTAGCGACGAGGTTGAGTGATGTTCGGTTCCAACTGGTACAAGGTGCTGATGATCGCCGGCGCCTACCTGGCGCTCTACATGGCGTTGGTGGGTGAGGCGTATCTCAACCGCATGGTTGAGCGAGAGTCACAGATCAATCGGCAGTATTTTTCCGACGAGGCGGTGACCCGCTCCGAGGTTCGGGCGACGGACTGGTTCAACAAGGTCTTCGTCGAAACCGAGGTGATGGCCCACTCGTTCGACATGTTCATTCCGTCGCAGGCAGAGATTGAGCGCAGCGAAGGTCTGGATCAGGACTTCGGCCAACCGGTGTTCGGCTGGTTCGAACGACGACTGCGGTCATGGTGGACGTTGGTGTGGTCGACGTTCACCCGCGCATCGACGATGTTGATATGGGCGCCGATCGCGCCGTTGTTCGTCGTGCCTTGGGTCATCGACGGCTGGACGCAGCGCCAGCGACGCAAGCACACCTTCGAGATCTCGAGTGCAACGCGCCAGCACGTCGCGGTGCTCGCGCTCACGGCGGTGCCGTTGCTGCTGATCGTCGTCATCACCGCGCCGCTGGTGCTGCACCCGATGTTTGCACCGGCGATGCTGCTGCTGACCGGCTACCTGATCTATGCCGCGATGGCCAACTTCATGAAACGGGCCTGAGGGGCATCGAAGGCCGTATTCCAAGTGACGGACCAGGTGGCTATGGGGCCACCTGGCGTTTCAGATGCCAGGGATGTTCGTGGCCAGAAGGTCGCTGCCGATGAGCCGGGCCTCTTTGAGGAAGCGGGAAGGACCGCGTTCCAGGGAATACGACAGCGTGACGTCCGTCATGGCCCGGGTGATGCCCACGTAGAGCAGACGACGCTCCTCGTCGATATCCGAACCGTCTCGCGTGGACGGCAGAACCCCATCCTCGACGCCGACGATCCAGACGCGTTCGAACTCCAGGCCCTTGGATGCATGCATCGTCAGGAGACTCACGCTGTCGGATCCGCCGGTCTTCTTCTTGCTCGCAGCCAAGGCACGCAGGCGCTGGCTCAGAGATCCATTCATCTGACCGATGCTTGCGGCTGCCTGGGCGAGTCGGCGTGGAGTCTCCTGGGACTCCGCACCCTTCCAGGGATACATTTTCTGGATCGACATGGCCATGCCGTTCAAGGCCAGTTGGACCCCCGTCGGCGAGCCGGAGAGCTTCATCCAATCTCGAGCGCGCTCCTGGAAGTGCTGCAGCACGACGCGATCGTTGCGGGAGGTAGACCGAGGCAACCCACCGCTGACGAATCCGTCCATCGAGCCGGGGCGGCCGAAGGTCAGCGTGCTCGACAGCTCCTCGAGGGTTTGCGGTCGGACCCGGGCGTGGCGAAGCATCTCGCCAATTCCCTCCATGTCCCTGTTGGCCAGTGACTGAGCCATTCCCATCAGCAGCGAGGGTGCTTTCTGATCCCAGAAGGACCGACCACCAGAGCGCGTGTACGGCACGCCGGGGCGGGCGAGGGCCGCCTCAATTCCGTCGAGCAGGGCGTTTGTGCGTGCGATGACGCCCCACTGCCCGAAGTCGCCGTCGGCCAGGATGGCAGTGACCAGAGCGGATACCTCTGCGTCGCGGTCCTCGAAGGTTCTGACGGTGGCCTGGCCAGGTTTCGTGTTGGAGGTCACCAGCTGCTTCGGTACGCGCGACAGGTTGTGCCCGATCAGGACTGCTGCCGGCTTGAGCACCGGCACGGTGCAGCGGAAGGTTCGATCGAGCGTCACCAGGGTCGCGTCTGTCTCGCGCTGGAAGCGGAGCATGCCCTCGTAGCCCAGCGACCCGCGCCAGCCGTAGATGGATTGGTCGTCGTCACCCACGATGGTCACCTGCGTGCCATTGCGGGCGTGGGCGAGCACCCACTCGAGCTGCATCGCATCCGTGTCCTGGAACTCGTCCACGAGCATGAAGTCGACATCCAGCGGGGCGACATCGCCGGCGCGCATGCCCAACACGGCGTGCAGGATCAGGTCGCCGAAGTCACGCACGCGTCGAGCGGCTTTGCCACGGGTGTACTCGTGATAGACCCAGCCCAGAGCGGACTCCCCGGCTGCAGGGACATCGGCATCGAGCACGCGCTGCCATTCCTGGATCTGCGCCGCGGCATCCTGAGCGGTGATGCCTTCGTGGGAGTGTGGGCACTTGTCGAGCAGGTGCCCGATCTCGCGCAGGGACTTGGCCTCGTTGAGAAGGACCATCTCCTTGCCGGCACGCTTGAGCTGCTGCCCACAAAGGTTGTGGAAGGTGCCGGCCTGCACGCGAGACTTCGCCGCAGGGTACTGCCGCGTGATCCGCTCACGCAGGGAGGTCGCGGCTTCAGAGGTGAAGGTCACCGCGGCCAGGCGCGACGCCGGTGCGTCGCGCAGGAGGTTCTCCGCCCGGAACTTGAGCACTGTCGTCTTTCCTGCACCCGGGCAGGCGGCCACAAGAAGATGGCCGCGATGTGTCGCGGCCATCTGTTGGGCAGGCGAGAGCGCGGTCACGCCGTCGCGAGTTCGGCCTCGGCGTCGGCCTGTTCGGCATCAGCCTGGACAGTGGCAGCGCCATCCTTGTCGGCGCCCTGCACTGCACGCAAGGCGCGGCGGGCATGCAGCCACGCGGCCGAGAGGAACTGCACCTCAGCCCACAGGAGCTTGCGGTACTTGTCGATGTAGCTCTGCTGGGCGCCGGTGGGGATGACCGCGTTCAAATAGAGGTAGTCGACGTTGCTCAGGAGGGTGTCAATCTTGGTGAACAGCCCCAGGATTGCGCCCATGCCAGGCGTGTAGATCGGAACCTGGACGCTGACGGGCTTGGTCGACATCTTCGTGGAGATCGACCGGATGCCGTTCTCCCGCGCGGTGGCCATGAGGTTCTGGCTATCGACCTCGATCTGCTGCTCGAACTCGCCGATGCGACGGTCGAACTCCTTCGTGAACGCCTCGGACTTCTCCACCATCTGGGCGTTGCTAGGCAGCACGCGCTGCAGCATGAACAGGGTCAGCTGGGCACGAATGCCGATGCGGTTGTAGTTGCGGCACACGAAGGGGTGGTAGAGCTCCACGTCGCGCATCAGCATCGTGACGTTGTCATCCGGACGCCAATTCAGGAGGTCGCGAGCGACGTCGTGGCGTCGCTTGCGCGCAGCTGCCGGGGCTCGGGACGCATCCCCGGCGTCGGTGTGGGTGTCGGAGGAGACCGGCGCGCTACCCACGTCGGTCAGGTCGGCTTGCGCCGTGGCGGAATCAGTCATCAAGGGGCACTCCATGATGTCGGTGGCGCGGGATCAGGCCCACGACCCACGGTTGTGGGCGACCCCATCATCTGACCCCAAAGTCCACCAAAGACGGTCCAACCTCGCTGCATAACGGCGTGGTTGCGGGATTGAATCGGCTCCGAGGATTGCTAGGATGGCCCCATCTTGGTGCTCCGCACCGATCGTTGGGAGCGTTCTCCCGCATCGCGCCCTCGTGCGCATCGCCTTGCATCGTTTCGTGCCCCTCTGGGCGTGGACGCCTGGCGCAACCCTTTACTGACGACGTCTCGACTGGAGCGCACTGAGCCTCCGGCGAGTTGCTGTTGTTCGAACCTATCCCTGCGGGATTCCCGCATGGGAATTCTCCGTTTTGGGATGCCACGCATCCCGGCCCGCCACCGAGATGCACACCTCAACTCTGGACCTGGCGGCCCAACGGAGTCACAGATGAAGCAGCGCACCCACAACGGTTGGACCCGTCGTCCTACCCCGATGTATCGGCACCCGTTTGTCGTTCTCGGTGCAGTGATTGTTTTCGGCGTGATCGCCGGCCTTGTTGCGACGCCTGACAGCTCTCCGGAGCTCGTCAACGTCCAGCAACCGGCTTTCGCCGATGACTGCGGCGGCCTGATCAGTGCCCGTGTCTGTCGTCTGGACAACGCCATCGAAGCAGCTACGCGCTGATTCGCTTTTGAGCCACCCCTTCTCCGGGGTGGCCCCTTCAAGCCGGTTTTCAGAGCCGTCTTGAGGGGGCCACCCCATCTAGGAGAAGACCGTGCTGGCATTACTGACTACGAATTCAAATCACGATGAGTTGTACCTGACCTCAGGCCGGACTGTTCCGGTTCCGAAGTCGGGGTGCAGCCTCAGTGTTCAATCCTTGGACGTTGCGTTGAGGTACGCCTACAAGGCCGGGCTGATCACGCACCAGGAGTTCCTGGTCCAGCGTGACCTGCTGATTGAAGACGAGGTTTAGCTCACGTGGGAAGCGCATCGGGGGATGCCGGCAATTGCCGCCGCCATTCGGCGGGCTTCCCAAGCAGCTTCGGGAGGCTGCTTGGGAAGCGTTGAACCCACGCATCAGTTCTCGCACGCAAGTGCACATACCGGGATCGATCCCGGACATCAGACCCTGCGGGATCGCGATCCCGTCAGGGCGAAGCGTTTTCCAGGGTCTCCAACCGAACGGAGACCGTAATGTTGAACAAGAACGCACGACCGATGGCAATCCGCCGCAAGCCCGTGGCAGTCAAGAGCCGCAGGCGTATGCCCGGCGAGGTGCACCCGGTGCTGCACTGGGCACTGATCGGAATGGGCGCGGCGCTGTTTGCCTTGTTCCTGCTCACGATCATGTACGCCCCACTCTTTATCTACGAGTTCATCCAGGAGCTGAAGTAATGGACATCAATTTTGTTGCGATCAAGGGTCGTATGACGTGTGACGCCAAGTTGGTGCCAGGTCGTACCGGAAACCTTCTCATCATCAAGCTGGCGACAAATCATGGCCAGGGTGAGAAGCGGAAGGTGACCTACCACTGCGTCATGTATTACCCGCAGACAGAGTCCGAGGAGAAGTTTCTCCACGAGCATCTGCGCACGGGCGTCACGGCACACGTCACTGGCAACCTGGGCAACTACAAGGACAGCAACGGGGTCGATACCACCTTCATCCGTGGGCAGACGATCAACGTTTTGTCGTTCCTTGAAGACACCACATCAGACAAGGTTGATGACGAGGAAGAAGAAATCGGCCGGGCACTGGCCGTGCTGGAACGGCCCGCACCGAACCGCGGTGCACCTGCGCGCCAGGAGCCACCGAGGCAAGCGCCTGCAGTAGCTGTCGCAAGTAAGGCCGAGCCTGCGCGTGCGACTGCAACCCTGCAGCGCGAAGCCGGTGTTGAGGTGCAATTCTAGCGATCGATAGTTGAACCATACCGTCCCCTGCGGGCCTACCCGCAAGGGGATGGCTGTGGGGGATTTCTCATTTTCTAAGAGGACATCCCGATGCAGCTCAAGATCGAAAACGGCCCGTTCAATGGCACTGAGTTCAACCCGACCGACACGTACGAGAAGTTCAGCGACGATGGCAGTTCCAGCAACAACGTACTGCTGGCGAAGCTGACGCAGACGTTCCTTTCTGTATTCGATCCCCTCAAAGGTTGGGGAGTCTCCATCACCGCCGAGCTCGAGAAGTTGGACCTGGTCCCGCTCTCGGATGCGTTTGCCGAGCGTGCTGCCCAGTACGTCCCGACAGCGCGGTTTTTGGCCAAGCTGGTGAACCCGCAAGGCGTCGTGGTCGCAACGGCCTCTACGCTGTGGACGATTGACGGGCCGACGGCATGGGAGAAGGGCGAGACCAACGCTCGGACCCGGCTCTACGAGGCGGTTGGCCTCCAGTCGAAGTTCGGGAACGCCGGTCCAAGCGGTGGCGGTTACGTACCACGCGCCAAGCTCCATGCGGTGCCTACCCGGGAGCAGAAGCGGGTCGAGGTCAAGCCGGCGGAATCGGCTGACTCGTCCACCACACCGCCTGCGGGCGTCGAGAATGAGGCGACGGCTTCCGCTCAGGTGCAGACCACTGCGCCTGAAGTGCAGCAGGCAGCACCGACAACGACCACGTCGGCGCCGCAAGAGCCATCGAGCCAGAGCAGGATTGACCTGGGCGATGGGCACGACCCGGATGCTCCGCCGCAAGCGATGCAGATCCAGATCGAGCGGTTGGCGAAGCTGATGGGCAAGACGGTTCCGGTCTTGCGCACTCGCGCCGAAGCAACTCAGTTCCTGACGAAGCTGCAGCGGGGTGAAGGCTGATGGAGACGATCTACATGTCTCCATCGGGCGTGGCGACGTACGAGAACTGTCCGCGTGCCTACCAACTGGACAGGATTCTCAAGGTCCGGACCAAGGAGCGATCTGCTGCCTTGGGCTTTGGAGGTGCGCTGTCGAGCGCCATCGACGTGTTCAGCCGAAGCACTGTGACTGGTGAGTTCGTCGATCCAGTGCCTGTGTTCGAAGCAAGCTGGGCGGACTTCACGGTCAACAACGTCGTGAAGTACAGCAGCAAGACGTCGGACGAAGGTCTTCGCGAAACCGGGGTGCGGCTCATGCAGCTGTTCCCAGAGGCATGGGAGCGCGAAGGCCTGACGGTGGCATTGGACCGCGATGGTGAGCCCATGATCGAGCGCAAGCTCGTCGTGGACATCGGTGCGGACGTCAGGCTGGTGACCAAGTTGGACCTGATGGCCTACAACCGCGACTGGCAGCTCACGCTGATCGACGAGAAGAGTTCCGCTCGGGCAACCGACATCCGATTCTCGTTGATGGGAGAGCAGCTGACCGCGTACCAGGTGGCCGTCACGGCATACCAGGAGAAGCTCGGTCTGCCTCCACCTGAGAGGCTTGCGTACTGGGAGATGATCAAGCGCCCTGTGCCCAAGACGAACCGCGGTGAGGGGCCTTCCATCGAGTCCATCCAGGACGTACCGGCACGGTCCGATGAAGACGTGGAAGCGTTCGTGCTGAAGGTTCAAGGCATTGCAAGAAGGGTGCGCGATCGGGATTTCCCGAAGACGCCCCGGATGGCATGGAACACGCCCTGTCTCCAGTGCGATTACCTGGACATCTGTGCTCAGCGCCGGGTGGACGCGTTCACCTTCCCATCGGAAGAAGCGAAGGAAGCCGTGATCAAGCTCGCGGCATAGCAACACACCAGAGCCCGCCCCCTGACCGGGGCGGGCGACTGGCTTCAACGTACCGAGCCACAGTGGACGCTATGCCGAACGAGTATCTGATCAAGTTCTGGATTGAGAATGGGGCGCTGCATCTGCGTTCCCACGACGGCATGGCCGCGATCACTATTTGGCCGAGGCACGACCACGACGGTGAGCCGACCCGGCTCCGACTGCACTACGACCCCATGCCTGCGCTCGACGTGCTTCCTGAAACCGGGGGAGCCCTGCGAGCGGAGGAATGGGTCTGGGATGGGACACCTGATGAAGCGAAGCGGTTGATCGGACTGTGCATGCGCGCCCTCGATCGACGTCTCAGTTACGTGGGCGGCTCGACCAGGAGCGAAGCATGGCGGCGCCGAGTGGTGGCCAGCCTGTTCTCGACTGGCCAGCGCGCTGCAGCGGCGACGGTGAGCTGATTTTTCCAGTGCTATCGCACTGACCCGACCGGCCGGCTGCCGGACTCCCCAGGGGGCCTGTCCCCTTGGGACTGGCCACCTTGTTATCGAGGTGACCCACATGCAGACGAAGGACCTGTTCCGCCAGGATCGTGAAGCGGCTATCCGCAATTTCAGGACCAGAGTCACGTGCATCCGCGCGTTCCTCCTTGGTGTTCGATCCGACCCCGAGCCGCTGCCTATCGAGCTCAACCACGCCCACCTGGGACGCGAAGCGTTCGACCGGCGGCTGGACGTACTGCAGTCCAGGCTGCAGAAGATTGCCAGCAAGCCCTGAGCCGACAAACGCCCAACCACCCTCAACGCGAGGCGGGTTGCGCCATTGCAGGGGCGGGGGGCGCTGTTAGATTCGACTCATCATCGCCACTGGCGATCCGAACAGGCCGGCTGCCTGACATCTCCCAAACGGGGCACCGCCCCTTGGGGATTGGTGTCCCTCTCACAACGAGGTTCACCATGTTTCCAATCGCAGTTGCGTGGCTTGTACGCCACCTCATGACCCTGCACCAGCCCACGGGCCGAACCGACTTCAGTTTGACGTCGGCAAGGAACCAGGCACGTCTTGCAAGGAAGGTCTCGCGCAAGCGCTGACCGAATCACTTCAGCCCTCGCGGGGACTTCCCCGCATGGGGTGTCCTCGTGCGTAAAGGAGGCACCTCATGCTTGAGCAGATCAGGCTGTTTGACCTACCCGAACCGCCCGTGCAACGCGAGCGGGTACGAACCTTCCGCAGGAAGAGCGACGCGGACCGAAAGGAAGACATCCCCGAACAGATCGCGATCCGCCTGAAATGGGCGAGGAAGATCGCGTTCAAACGGCGCTTCCGTGAAGACCCGAACAGCACCAACGACCACGTGTGGACGTTGGAGGCAATCGCCCGTCTTCACCTCGAGCTTTTCGAGGACTGGTTCAACAAGTTCCCGGCACTGGAACTCAGAAGCGAGCAGCTCGACTACTGGACCTGGATGTTGGCTGACACGAACGAACCGTTTTCATTCCGGGATGTGCTCGTGATGGCCGGCTACACGCATCCGGACAGCTTCATCGAGATGGTCGTGCTCCAGACGCCGGATTGGGTCCGGGACGAAATCAGAAAGAAATCGACCGCGAATGCGGAAATCAAATCGAAGGCCAAGCCTTCAAATATGACGGAGAAGCACCATGTCTGATGCACTTATCTATGCGCCGATCAACCAGGCGTTCGCCAATGTGGTGCCGGACGTCCACAAGGCCCCGGATGCGATGACGCTTCCTGGGTACAAGGGCTACGCGGGCCATCCATTCCTCCCGGTGTCGATGGCCGATGAGGACTTCGTGTTCGACAAGTCGCAGTTCCAGCTGATGTCCTATGCATGGAACCGCGAGTGGAGCAGGAAGGACTACGACCCGCGTCGTGGTGTGTGGTGGGGTGGCCCGAAGGGTGCCGGCAAAACGACGCTGACCGAACAGTTCTTTGCGAGGTTGGGTGTGCCGGTGGTCCAGCTGACGTGTAATCGGCGTGTCCCGCTGTCTGATCTCATCGACAAGCTCGTGCCCGACGGCACGGGTGGATGGGTGCAGGTGGCAGGCCCGCTGAAGGTCGCGATGCTCAAGGGCTTCCCGGTCATCCTCAACGAGCCGTCCCGCATGGAGCCGGCCGACCTGGTGGCGATGCACGACATCATCGACCGTGGCATTCATGTAGCGGACGACGGTGAAGTGATCAGAGCGGCCCGTGGTTTTCTGGTCTTTGCGACAGACAACACCATGGGTTTCGGCGATGAGACCGGCAGCTATCCGGACGCGAACCTTCTCGATCAGGCGACGATGTCGCGGTTCCTGAAAGGGGAGGTCTCGTACCCGTCCATCGAGCAGGAGGTGAAGATCCTGGTCAACAAGGTGGGCATGGGCGAAGACGCGGCCAAGGTGATGGTTGCCTTCGCTTCGTCGGTACGGTCGGCATATGTCGCAGGGAAGTCTGCGGTCACGATGGGCACTCGCGAGCTGATCGATTGGGCGCAGTGCACGATGTACTTCAAGGATCTCAAGTCCGAGCCCCCGGCCTTGTTCGCTCTCAAGAGCGTTCTGGGTGGGTGCAACGATGCCGAGATGCGTGCCTTGAGGTCCACGTATGAGTCGCACTTCGGGGCGCCGGCATGACGGACCAGTACTACGGGCACCGGATGCACTTCAAACGGCAGATCCCAGGTACGAGTCAGATCGAGCGACTCCAGGTGATTGTCGAAGCGATTCCGCCCGACACGATCCAGGTCACCACATGGTCCGTAGCCGGCAGCGGGAAGAAGAAGAAGGTCGAGAAGTGCACAGGCACGGCTGAGCTCGTCGACGATCGTGCGTCCGCAGTGCTTTCCGATCTGGCGGATGCAGGTTGGGATTCGACGTTCAGTCAGACCATGTTCCTACCGCCAAGGCGGGACATGCACATCGATCATTTGCAGTTCAAGATCCAGGCTGACACAGACCTCTCTGGTGACATCGACACCGTCATCGGGAACATGTCCGGTGTGGACTGGTGCATTGAGCAGGATGGGTCGTTTCTGATCGGGTCCAACGTGGTGAAGCTGTCCAGGAGTCGGCGCAAGGCCGGGGAGGACAGGCCGCTACGGCTGGACACCATCAACGCCAACGTGCCGTCAGAGAGCAAGGCCGCCGCAGTTCTGGCGGTTCTGGCAGAACGACACGGCGGCAAGGTCTATGACGACATGACCAACCTGGTGAAGCCAGCGCCCTTCTACGCAACGGCGCAGATGGATGGGCTGGACGAACTGCTTGAGGCGTTTCATCTCAAGCGTGTGGCGATTCCCTCTGGGGTTCTCGTGCGCCCCGACGGGCACGCGGTGATGCCAGCGGTATTTTGACCCTGTAACAGGGCTGCCCTTTCCATTGGAAAGGGCTTTCTTGAGCCACCTGGCTGAAGAAAGTCCTTTCAGGCTTTCTGGTCGAAAGACCTCCATACGGCGATATCGCCGACATCAACTGCCTGCGGGGCACACCCGCAGGGTGTGCTCTCACGGCCTTACCAGAGGACGTTGAGATGAGTAGGAATGTCACCGCTCTTGAGAGCGTGGTTGTGTTCACCCCCGAAGTGCGGATCTGGAGTGGTCGGGTTTCAGTCCGACGTGCCGAGGATCTCGTTTCTGCAAGTGGGCTACCCCCCGAGGCCTTGGTCTCGGACGGGGCCAAGCGTGTTGTTGATCCAAAGGTCCTGACCCAGTTGGAGAGCCAGCGCCGGTTCGTCAATCGGTACCTGGCCCGGGTGGGTATCCGAAGCAGCATGGGCTTTCTTGTGAGCCCGGACGCCGAGGACGACGTGCATGCGGAACTCGAGAAGCGTCGCATTGCGTTTGATGACGCACGACGCGAGCTGGTCGACGGGTATGACGTGCTCTGCGCCCAATGGGAGCGTGCCAACCCGGGGTTCGAGTGGCTCCTCCGCCGCAACCGTCCCACGGCCATCGAAGTCGCAGCTGCATGCGAATTCGACTATGCGACCTACCGCCTGACGCCGGCAGACAGTGAAGAGGGCAAGAAGCGCTTCCAGGCAGTTGGAAAGGCGGCGACGTCGGCACTGATCGACGACATCACCAGTTCAGCAAACACGCTGTTTCGTGAGTCCTTCAGTGGCCGCGAAACCGTGACGCAGCGGGCAGTGAACGTGGTCCGTGACCTGGTCGGCAAGCTCCGGCGCTTTGGCATGTTCGATCCCCGAGTGGGCCCGACTGCCGATGCGTTGGAAAAGGTGATCTCCGGCATTCCCCACAAGGGTCCGCTGGATACGACCGACACGCTGATCGTGGGTGCACTGGTGCGCTCGATGACCGATCCCGAAGAACTGCTGAAAGCTCGTGTCTTGTCCGATTCGGACGACGAACAGCCAGTGGACGAGGGTGGGGTTTCGAGCGTGGTGCTCGAACAGGACGTGCCGGTGGAGGAGGTGGCGAAGCCAGCCCAACAGCAGCCGCGCAACGAGGAAAACACGAGCCGCGTCGCGGCTGTCTTCTAAGGAAACGACAGATGAAAACTGAGATGAGCCCGCTCCGGCGGGCCAAAGCAATGATGGGCTCGATTCCGATCTTCGCCCAGCAGTTGTGCGAAGGCAGCGCGTGCCAAGTGAAGTTCAGCTTTGGTGCGCGTACTGCCTACACGGACGGGGTGACGATCACGTTGCCCCCGCTCCCACTCCCGCAGTTCGATGAGGACATCGAGGTGGTGGAAGCGTTGGCTGACCTGGTGCATTGCTACATCCCGCACGAGGTCGGGCACATCCGATACAGCTCCTTCAAGGAGATTCGTGAGGCCGCAACGCCAATCCTGAAGTCGCTACTCAACGCCATCGAGGATCCTCGGATGGAGCTTGACCTCATCGCGACGTTCCCGGGGACACGGGGGCAGCTCGATCGAGGGTTGGAACGGCTCGCATCCATGGGGCACTTTGATGTGCTTACCAGTGACGTCGAGCCGGACCAGCTCCTTGCGCTCTACACGCTGTACTACCTCCGCGGGCACCTGCGTCAGTCCGAGGAGTTCGTGGAGCGTGCAGAGCAGTCGCGGGGCGCCATTGTTGGGGTCTTCGGTGAAGCGTTCGTTGAACGGCTGGAGATCCTGCTCGATAGCGATGGCATGGACATGCTGAGCACGGCTGACGCTTACTGCCTTGCACAGGCGATCGTGAAGGCTGTGCAGGAGGCACAGAAGGATGCTGAAGCAGAGGAGGAGGACGAGCCAGGCCAGGATGATGGGGCAGGGCAGTCCGCCGACCAAGGTGCGGAACCCGGCGACGATGCTGACGGTTCGGAGGACCAGAGTGGCGCCGGCGGTGCCGGTGACCAAGATGGAAGCTCCAGCGGAGGTGACTCTGACCAGGCTGGTAATGGCTCAGGCCGTGGCACTGGTCTAAGCCGATCTGAAGCATTCGACAAGGTGCTCAGAGCCGACAGCGTCTCCTGCCAGG
This sequence comes from Alterluteimonas muca, assembly GCF_021191595.1. Classification (NCBI taxonomy): domain Bacteria; kingdom Pseudomonadati; phylum Pseudomonadota; class Gammaproteobacteria; order Lysobacterales; family Lysobacteraceae; genus Alterluteimonas; species Alterluteimonas muca. The sequence continues at coordinate 195,072 of NZ_JAIWPS010000005.1, read as the reverse complement.
ACCTTGGGGATCTCATGTCCGAGGAACTGAGGAAGGCGCAGGACACCGCCCTGGACCAGGGAATGGACAAGGTGATCGCTGAAACGGTGGATGGCACCACCAACTTCGAGATGGCCCCAAAGAACGCGGGGTTTAATCCGGATGAGGCGACGAAGGCATCGCGCCAGCTGAAGGCACGCCTTCGGGCACTGATGCAGACGCTGACGATGTCACGCACCACCGAGGCCGTTCGAGGCAGCCGCATCCACTCCCGCAGGGCGTACCGGTCTGACCAGTACAACCGAAGGATGTTCATCCACCAGGATGACGACAAGGGAGTGGAGACCGCCGTCTATCTGCTGTGTGACAGGTCGGGTTCGATGGCCCACCAGATCGGGCCGGCGCGCAACGCGGTGTATGCGATCGGAGACGCTATGGCGTCGCTTCCGGGCGTGAAGGTCGGTGCGGGTCTCTTTCCGAGCAATCGGGTTCTGTTTCCGATTGGTCAGAAACCATCAGTGCATATCGACCGCATGCCGTTCTATGCGTGCGGTTCGACACCGATGGCGGAGGGGATTTCCTGGGCGATGCGACAGCTATGGAAGCGCCGTGAGCCCCGGAAGATCCTGATGGTCCTGACGGACGGCAAGCCTGACAACGAGCCCCACACGGACGCGATGATCGCTGCTGCCGAGGCCGTCGGTATTGAGGTCCACGCAGTTGGGATCGGTTCGTTCGCAGACCTTGGCTTGTTCAAGAGCAGTTGCCTGGTCGAAAGCATCGACGAGCTACCGGCAGCGGTTCTGGGAATGCTCGAGGTATCACTGACACGTAAGCAGTTCAAACGGGCTGCATGAAGACGCGGTGCGGGAGGGGGAGAGCCCCCTCCCGCGAGGAGGCATCAGTCGAGGCGTTCCCACGAGCAGCCTTGCGTGATCCCTTTTCGGGCACTGCCCAGCTATTGCGGAGCTTTCCGCGCATCTGAATAACCGCCCCCAGGGCGCCAACGAAAAGGTGATTCGATCATGGTGAGGTTTGTACAACGCGCTTCGGCGCGTCCGAGTGAGCGTCGCCGCGGTGCCCCTGATGTCCAGGCGAGAAAGCAGCGATTCGACACGTATCAGAAGGAGGTCAAGCGGCGCGCCTACATGAACTGGGACTCGATCCTCCTGGCACTGGCTGGAACGAGTGAACAGATGATTCGGGCGATCCAGGATGGACCACGAAAGCACGGCCCTTGCCCCGTCCATGGCGGGCGCAACGGCGACGCGTTCCGTGTCCACAACGACTTCCAGATGACCGGTGGATCGGTCTGCAACACCTGTGGGCATCACCCGGACGGATTTGCCACGTTGATGTGGTTGTTCGGGTGGGACTACGTGAAGGCGATCAAGGAAGTGGGCGCAGCGATCGGCCTGCAGTATGGGAATGGCTTTGTCGCATCGCAGCCAGCTGCTGTCAGCGTGGTTGCTGCTCCCGCGAAAGAAGAAGATCCACAGAAGGTGGCCCGTCGCGATGACAGGCGGGCACGTGAGATGGGAAAGCTCTGGTCGGAATCGGTCTCGATCCTCGACCGCGACGCTGGAATCGCCAGGGCCTACCTCAAGGCCCGTGGGATTGACCGGGTGGTGGGTCCGCTCGAGGACCTGCGCTTCCATCCGGCGGTGAGCTATTGGGAGAACAACGTCGATATCGGCGAGTTCCCAGCGATGCTCAGGCTGCTCAGGCAGCCGAACGGCGAGCCTCTCACCCTCGAGAGGCTCTACCTGACGGCTGAAGGGGCAAAGGCGGCGGTCGAGAAGCAGAAGAAGATCATGTCTCCACGATCGACATCCGTCTTCAACGGCAGCTGTGTCCGGCTCGACCACGAAGTGGGAACCGTGCTGTGTGTGGCGGAAGGTGTCGAGACAGCCCTTTCGTGGCGCGCGATGACCGGTCTTCCGACGTGGGCAGCAACAACCGCTGGACTCATGGAGAGCCTGGTCATTCCGAGGACGGTCGAGCTCGTGATCGTTGCCGGTGACAAGGATCCCTTGGTTCGGGACCAGAAGGGCGAGCTGGTCGAAGGTCGTGGCGAACGTGCAGCCAAGATCCTGGTGGACAGGCTCAAGGCGGCCAACATCAAGGCTGCGATCCTGCTGCCGCCCTACAAGGTGCCAGCTGACCGGAAGAAACTCGACTGGAACGACGTTCACGCGATCCTGGGAACCGAAGCAGCTCGACAAGAGCCCTTCGCGATCAGAACGCGCGAGCGGGTGAAGGAGATGCTGGAAGAGATGGGGTACGAGTGGAGTAGCGCCCATGCCCATCATTGATTTCAGCAAGACGGACACGACCCCCGGAAACGGGGGGCCGTTCTGTCCACCTGCCGGGTTTGTCGGCGATGCAGTGAATTACTCCCAGTGGTTGAGGGAGCGTTTTGCGACAGATCCCGGAATCGCCCAGGCCATGTTTGTGGCGTGGCGATTCCGGGTGACGTCGCCCGGAAAGGCGTGGTCCCACGGACCGTACTCAGACGCTCTGGAGGCGGCTATCCGACGATTCGAAGGATGGTGCAAGCCATCCGGTGGCACTTGAAGGGCCCGCCGCTGGCGGGCCTTTCTTCTTTGCGAGCCTCGCACTGTCTTCCGCGCTTGTAGGCGGTCCGAGCCAGTCTCACGTTCTGCGATTAAGTTTGATCGGCGCGCCCGGGCGCTAAAAGTTCAGCATGAGCAACTGGAACAAGACAATGATCGACTGCCCCTACATCCCAACCGTTGTGCCTCAGGCAATGGCCTCGTCCATCATGGAAAGCGGCGACCCGATCAAGATGATGGATCTCCCCACGGCCTGGTTCGAAGACGGCAGCGATCGCCACCGCATTCGCGTCAATCCCATCTCCGCGGGGCTACGCGCCATCGAGCAGGGTGGGTGCGACATCGGCAGACTCCGCGCAGCTGCGCGCGACATGGCCAAGGTCATCACGCACGAGTACATCGTCCAGCTCGAGCAACTGCCGGATGACGAATTCGAGCTCGTGGACTTCACGACACCGGGGTCCGATCCGCACGTCGCATCGGCGCGACTCGACATCCTGCGTAAGGCCGCCGAGCGCGTTGGCGCTCCTTTGCAGCGAGTAGTTGCAGAAATGCTGGGTCGAACCCTCAACTAACTTTCGTGGCGATCGAACGCTGGCTTACTTGCCCAGACACCCAACAGTCTGGAGAAGAGCATGGCCACCGAGATCGGCCGCAAAGAGGTTGTCGACGCGGTAACGCGGGCCGGCATCAAGGATGCCGAGGAAGTCATCCCCTACATCGGCGACCCCAAGAGCGAGTGGCGCGCAAAGGCTCGTGCGGCGGTGGTCGCCGGCGACCTGTACGCGCTCGCGAACTACTGTGCCGCGGCCGTGACCGCGAAGCTCGAGGAGGTCGGCTTCACCATGCCGCTTGACGCCAGGGCGTTGCGCGCAATTTCCGAGGCCCGCGACGGGTGGGCGCTGCTCACGGACGTTGTCGGTGGCCGCGAGAATGCGGCACAGACCCTCGCCAAGCGCTTGCAGGCCTTTCGCGCTCTCGTGGGTCAGGGCTCGCAGCCGGACGCGACGTCGCAGCGCACAGAGCCGGGCCCCCGCAATGAAGCGCCCACGCGCGCGCAGCAGAACCGTGCGTACGAGCGCCCGATGCCGCCGCCGCGCCGCCACGATGCTGCCAATGTCCGCCAGATCGGGGACGCGCGTCGTGCCCAACAGCAGAGTCAGCCCTCGCCGGCACAGGAACAGGATCAGAACACCGTCGAGACCCAGTGGGACTCGGTGAAGGTCCATGGTGGAAAGGCAGCCCTGACGATCGAAGCCACGACATCGCGGCGCAACGTGCCGACGGTCAACATCGAGGCGGCCCGGCTGAAGGATCGCGAAGCGCGCACTTATGACTGGTCGAACAAGATCATCCTGCAGCTGACGCCGGCCGAATTGCAGCAGGTCACGCTACTGCTCTGTGGCAAGATCAGCCACGTGAAGTTCCAGAATCATGGCGTCGAAAACGATAAGTGGTTTGAGATCGAGCGACAGACGGGCCAGTACGCAGGCACCATCAAGTTCGCGGTCGGGCAGGGCCGTGACGTGTGTCTCGTGCAGCTGACGCCGGCCGATCTCGGCAACGTCGTCGGGCTGTTCATCCGTCAGTGCTCACGCCAGATGCGGGTCGATCAGGCCGCGCTGAATCTCGCACTTGCACCCGTTGCGCAGGCGCTGAACGAGCAGATGCAGGCCCGAGGTGGTGGAGGCGCGCGGCGGCACGCGAGCTGATGGATCTCTACTGCGTCATGGGCCCGCCGGGAGCGGGCAAGACCACCCAGGCCGCCCTTTTAGCGGCCGCCTGGGGTCTGCCTCATGTCAGCGCCGGCGAGGTTGTGCGAGATGCGAAAGCCGCGGGTGAGCGTGTGCCGCGGGACCCTGCAGACAAGGCACTGGCGGAACCCGGATGGATCGTGGAACGGCTGCGTGCATCTGCCGGCGCAGTGCCGGTCCTCATCATCGACGGATTCCCGCGCCACGTGGGCCACTTGGCTGTCTTGCCGCACCTGGGGACATGCCGCGCGCTTATCCGTCTGGTGCTGCCCTACGAGCTCGCGATCAGCCGTATGCGGCAGCGGGGTAGGGAAGGGGAGGATCTCGGCCGGATATCACATCGGCGCTTCCTCTATGACTGGCGAGAGAAGGAACTGCTCGCCGCTGCAGCCACAGCGGGCATTCCACGCATCGATCTGGACGGCGACCGCGGTGCTCAGGTGATCCAGATGGAGCTGCAGGAAGCGCTAAGGCCCTTGGCGAGCCCGGAGAGCGCTATGAGTAGTACTGCCCCTTGATGAAGCGGCGCACGGCGCGGGGCGGGGCAAAGAGAATCCGGCCGGCGATGCTGCCGGCCAGTGCGCAGAGCCCGAGCTGCTGCAATGCCGCGACGGCCTTGGCGCTCAGCACGACGTCGCCGCCGACGTTGGCACTGGCGACCAGGAGAAGGCAGCCGGGGACTGCAAACGCCAGGAGCAGGCTCGGCCACGCCCAAACCAATAGCCGATAGGCGGTGTGCGATCGGAGCTTGGGCGCGGTTCGAGTCATGGATCAGGGGGCTTTGAGGGCGTTGATGATGCGCGCGGCGGGTACATAGCCGCCGAGCTGCTGCCCGTCCTGGCTGTAGATCGCCGGTGTTCCCTGGACGCCAAGGCGGTTGCCCAGTTCGACGTGGGCCATGATCGGTGAATCGCACGATTTCGTCGAGATGGCCTTGCCTTCGATGACCGCTGCGTAGCTTTCGGCCCGATCCGTTGCGCACCAGGCCGACGTCATCTTGGGCATGGCAGGGGAGCGCGCACCGCCGCGCGGCCAGGCGATGTACTCGACGGCGATCCCGGCTGCATTGAGCGCGGGCACTTCACTGTGGAACCGCTGGCAATAGCCGCAATCGGTGTCGGTGAAGACGTAAACGGTGTGCTTGGCCTCGGCGTCGCCGAACCGGATATGCGTGGAGGCGTCGCTGGTGGCCAGCAATTCGGCGCGCACGCGCGCACGCGAAGTCTCGGTGACGTTGCTGCGGTCGCTCACCCGGTAGATGTCGCCGGCCACGAGGTACTGCCCGTCCTCGGTGAAGTAGAGGATCTGGCCATCGGCGCGAACCTCCATCAGGCCGGGCACCGGCGACGGACGTACAGCTTCCAGGCTGGACTGGGCATTGAGCGAGGTGACGCTTCCCAGGATCGCTTCGGAACCGGGCACGGCGCCGTCGGACGCGAAAGCTGCGGCACTGGTGGCAAGTGCGAGGGCCCCGAATCCCAGGTGGACGGCGATACGGGTGGGGGAGGAACGGTTGGAGGTGCGCTGGGGGGACATCTGAGGCTCCGCGTTAGGTCGCAGCCATCATGCAGAGGTCAACGGGCTCTCCAGAGTCGCAACCTGCCGGTTTTGGACCGAGGTTAGCGCCCTGAATGGCGAGGGGTGGGCCGTATCGTCCTCGCAACATCCAGGAGACCCCGCATGAAGTCGTATCCGTTCCCCCATCACGTCAAGGACAAGGAGCGTCTCCTGTTCTGGACTCAGGAACAGGTGCTTCCCTTCATCGGCATGTGCATGGTCGGCATCGTGACCGACATGCTCACCATTTTCATGATCATCGGCGTCGCGTTTGGCTGGGCGTATTCGCGCTACAGCGATGGCAAGCCGGACGGCTACCTCCTGCACAAGGCTTACTGGATGGGACTGATGCCCATGAAGGGCCGTGGATTCATCTACGCCTACCACCGCAGGATTCTGCCGAAATGAACATGAGTGAGTACTTCAGGACTTGGCGCGGCACGCGCGCCGAGAACAAGGCCGCGCGGCCGATCATGCTGGTCCAGGCGCTGACCATCCTGGCCCTGGTGATGTTCATGTGGCGAATGGAGCGCACGGTCGTCACCGTGCCTCCGACACTGACGCAGGAAGCGTCCATCAGCCAGAACAAGGCGGATGGCAGGATGCAGGAGACGTGGGCCATGTACTTCGTGACCCTGACCGGCAACATGACGCCGCGCACGGCGCCGGTCGTCAAGGACGTGCTGCAGGAGCTGCTGTCTCCCCGGGCGTTCAACACCGTCAGCGAGTGGATTGACAGCGAGATCGCGATCATCACCCGTGACCGCGTGACCCTCGGGTTCTCGCCCGACGTGGTGCGGTATGAGCCCCACATCGACAAGGTGGTGGTCACCGGCGACATCGTGCTGCGTGGCCAGCGCGGCAACGAGCGCCGGCAGACGCGCACCTACGAGCTCGGCTTCTCGACGAGCAACTACCGTGTGCAGCTCACGGATTTCAACGTGTACGAGGGACGCTACTCCCGTACGGCCGAGCGGGGTGAGGAATGATCGTGCGCCTCAACGTGGCGTTCGCCGCCCTGTTGCTCGTAGGCCCAGCCTTCGCCCAGGTGCCTGGTATGCCGGTTCGCCCTGTCAACGCACCCGTGGCTGCAGACGCATCGGCCCCCACGCCCGCCGCGGACCATGGCACTGCGCTCATGGCGGCCACGGAGCTTCGCGACCAGGTGCTGCAGGGCCGTGATCAGATCCCGGATCGGGTCACAGCATCCCCGTCAGCCAGTGCGTCTCGGCCGCCGCCCAGCGTCCTGCGTCTGGCCAGCGGCCGAAATGAGATGGTGCAGGTGGCACGCGGACAGCCGAATCGCTTCCTGACACCGTTCGATGTGCCGGTGGTCCGCTTTGCCAATGAGCTGACCGCGGTGGACGTCGAGGGCCGCATGGTGTTCGTGACCACCAGCAGCAGCAGGCCGGTGACCCTGTACGTCGAGGACGACGCCAACCCGGACAACACGTTCGTGCTGACGCTTCTGCCACGGGAGGTGCCTGCGGTGTCCATCACCTTGCACATGGAAGGGCTGCAGCCCGGGAGGACCGCGTCTTCGAGCAGTCTTGCGCGCGCGCATGAGACTTCGGACCACTTCGTGGCCATGTTGCGCGACACGTTCAAGACGCTGGCGCAAGGCCAGGTCCCCTCAGGCTACGGACTCAGCCAGACGGCGAATCCGCGAGAAGTCCCGGACTGCTTGATGCCGGGCCTGCGGATGAATCCGGCCCAGACCGTCACGGGTGTGGATGTCGTGGTCTACGTCGCTCGCCTGACCAACACCTCGAGCATTCCGCAGTCGGTCGACGAGGCGGCCTGTGCTTCTGACCGGGTGCTGGCCGTTGCCGCATGGCCGTACGTGGAGCTGATGCCCGGCCAGATGACCGAGCTCTATATCGCCATGCGCAAGTCGTCCGCCGCCTCCGGGACAGTTCGCCCGTCGTTGATCGACTGAGGTATCCAATGAAGACCAGTAGCGCGGGTGCCATGCAGCGGGCACGCAAGTGGTTCGATGGCCTCGAGCCCAAGGCGAAGGGCAAGGCCGTCATGTTCGGCGTGACGGGCCTGCTCTTGACCATCTTTGTGGTGGTCTCCGTGGCCACCCCGGACACGCGACAGAAGCAGACGTCCCAGGGCGGCGGTTCGAAACGGCCTGGCCGAAACCTTCTCCAGGCGCCTACGGAAGGTATGGGCATTGATGCCGTCAGCAGCGAAGTCAGTGAGTTGCGCAAGGAGCTGACCGAGCTTCGCAGGCTCCAGGCCCAAGGAGGCGGTCGTTCGCCAGCCGAGGAACCGGCGAGTGGAACCGCTGACCCGGTGGCGCCACCTCCGGCAGCCAGTCCCGACGAGGCGCTCGCCAATGTCCGTGACCAGATCACCGGCAGCCCGATGTACTCGGCCCCCGTGGGAACGACGTTGAACCCCGTACGGCCCACGGCGGACAACCAGCCACGGCTGGCGCCGCAGCCTGCGCCGCGGCCCACTACGTCCAGCCAGCAGGTCCCGCCGCCGACAGCCCCGAAAATGCAGGTCGTCCGTGGCAGCGCCACGGCGTCCGTTCCCGTGGCCCGCCCGGCACCGCCGTCACCCGTGTACCTCCCGACGGGTTCGATCATGACCGGCGTCCTCCTCAACGGCCTGGACGCGCCGACCGGCCGGGGCACGCAGAGCCAGCCAGTGCCGGTGGTCGTTCGCCTGCAGCACGATGCGATCCTGCCTTCGCGATACCGGTCCGACGTGCGCGAGGCCTTCGTCCTGGCGTCGGGCTTCGGCGATCTGTCGTCCGAACGTGCGTACCTGCGCGCGGAGCGCCTCTCGATGATCCTTCGCAACGGTCAGATCATCGACATTCCAATCAAGATGTCGGCCATCGGCAGCGATGGTAAGACGGGCCTACGCGGAACCGTGGTCAGCAAGCAGGGTGCGCTCATTGCCAAGGCCATGCTTGCCGGTACAGCCGATGGCGTCAGCCGGGCCTTCGGCGGCAACAGCGTGGGTGGGTTCGGCCGACGCAATGAACTGCCCGAGTCGCGTGACCTGATGATCGGCGGCATCGGTGGCGGCGCGTCGTCCGCCTTGGACCGCGTGGCGTCCTACTTTCTCGAGCAGGCGGAAGCCATGTATCCGGTGGTGGAGATTGCTGCAGGCCGGGAGGTGTCCTTCCTTCTCCTTGAGGGCACCGAGCTTCAGCCGCGAGTGATCGAGTCCGCGGCAGACCAGCAGCAGGCTCCGTAGTCAAAAACTGCAACCTCGCTGTATTGCGTGGGGGTTGCAGGGCGGAACGTGTGGGGGTCCCGCCTAGCATCACTGCATGATCATTCACCCCATGAAACGAGCCTCGGCGGCGGCCGTCCTGGCTCTCGCGGTCCTCGCGGTCTCTGCCTGCTCGAGCCGTGGTGGCGGTTTCTCCTGTCCCTACCAGGACCAGGGCTTCGGCTGTCATTCCACGCCGGCCGTCTATGACATGACCAATGCGGGCTTCGCGTCGCAGTTGGCACTGGCCGACACGCCTGCGCGCACCGGCTCCCGCACCCAGGTCCGCTCGCCCCGCCCGTCCAACACACACGCCGCCGCCGTGCAGGGCAATTCGCTCTCATTGGCTGCGCCTGTGCAGGAAGGCCTGGGCGCCTTCCACAGCTCCGCGCTGTCGCTTTCCGGTCCTGCGCCCGCCCCCATGCCAAGCGATGCGAACGCCGTCGCGCGCATGCCCGCACAGGTCATGCGGATCTGGGTTTCGCCGTGGGTCGACGAAGCCGGCGACCTGCATCAGCCAGGGCACATCTACACCGAAATCGTGAGCCGCCGTTGGGCCGTGGGTGGGGACATCCGCGAATCAGACGGCCACATCAGCTTCGACCCGAATGGGGCGATGTACCCAACCAACTGATCAACCAGGAGCGATCATGAAGAACCTCGAAGACACGGCCGACCGCAAGGACGCCCGCAAGATCCACAAGACGATCGGACGGGTGCTGCTTGCCCTTGCGATCACCATGCCGGCCATCGCGATGGCGTCCGACGTGGGCACTGACGAGCTGGGCCTCGAGGGTCTGCTGGAGTGGCTGCGCAACCTGCTGATGGGACCGCTGGGCAAGATCGGCGCACTCACCGGATTCGCGATCGCGATGATCGGCGGCGTCATGCGCGGATCGATCATGGGCTTCGTCGTCGGCATCGGCATGGCGGTGGCGTTCTATTACGGCCCCGACGTCATCCTCCGCGTGTTCGGCGCCACGCTCGGCATGCCGGTCTAACGGCGCAGGAGGCAACACACCATGGAGAGGACAGAGGTACTGGCGCAGCTGTTGGGCGTCCTGCATGCCTACGACGATGACAGCGGCTTGTTCCTGGTGTGCCCGGACAAACTGGCCTTTGGTGTGTTGGCATCCCCGCTCTCGGGCGGGGATGACTCCACGGCCAGCAAGCTCAACCTGCTGTTGAGCCTCGCATGGCCCGACGACACGCTGATCCAGGTCGCCTGCTACACATCGCCGGACATGGTGGGGATCACCGACGCATATGAAAGCCTGCGCTCGGGGGTTAGCAACCCGTTGCTGCGCCGATCCACGCAGGAGCATGTCAAGTTCATTCGCAACAGCGCCTTGCAGCCGTATGACCCTGTGTCCGGGGCGCGCCTGCGGAACTCGCAGCTCATCATCACCGTGCAGATGCCCTTCAAGGGCGTCGAGCCGAGCGAACACGCACTGGAGCTCGCCCGCGAGCTGCGTGCCAGCTTCATGCAGACGCTGAAATCGGCGAGCGTCTATGCCGAGACCCTGACGGCACGCAACTACATCAGGATCATGGAAACGATCCTCAACCAGGGGCAGACCGCCGCCTGGAAGAAAACGCCCCTCGTCGACTACGACCCCAACGAACTGATCTGCACCCAGGTGCTTGATCCAGGGTCCGCCGTGGACGTGGACGAGAACGGCCTGTGGCTCAACGGATCCACGCGGGTGAGGGTGCTGTCTCCCAAGCGCTATCCGGACATGCCGTACTTCGGGCTGGCCCTTCGCTACCTGATCGATCCGGAGCACGGTGCTCGCGGCATCCGCGAGAACACCCTGATCACGATGAACATCCTGCTTCCCAACCGGAAAGCGGATACAGACAAGCTCGAACGCAGCGAGGTCTGGAACAACCACCAGGCCTCCACGCCGATCTCGAAATACGTGCGCTACTTCAAGGAGAAGCGCGACAGCCTTCAAGCCATCCTCGGGCCGGTGCGCGACGGCGATCGCCCGGTGAAGGCGTACATCTCCATGGCGCTGCTGGTGCATGGCGACGGCAATACGGTCGAAGACCGGAAAGCCACTGAGCGCCGCGCCACTGCTGCGGTGGCCAACGCGCAGTCGTACTGGCGCGAGTTCGGCTACCACATGCTCCCCGAGAGCTCGATGGTGGTGCCGTTCTTCTTCCAGATGCTGCCGTTCGCCGGCGACGCCAGCATGCGCCAGGCGCTCGAGCGCTACCGCCCGATGGCGGGCATCCACGCCACCTGTCTCGCCCCCTACATGGGGTCATGGCGGGGCACCGGCACGCCTGTTCTCACCCTGTTCGCCCGCGACGGTCAGATCCAGCCGATCTCACCATGGGACACGGACGGCGGCATGAACTTCATGATCTCGGCCGCCACCGGCCGGGGTAAGTCGGTGTTCGCGCAGGCGCTTATCCAGGCGATCACGAGCATCGGGGGCAAGGCCTGGGTGATCGACGTGGGCGCCTCGTACAAAAACCTGTGCGAGAACAACGGCGGTCAGTACATCTCGTTCGAGAAGGGCAGCCAGATCAAGCTGCCGATCTTCGAGGGTGTGTACGACTTCGAGGACCAGGTCGACATGATCACCGAGCTGTTCGCGATCATGATCACGCAGCGAAACGACCTGACCACGTTCCAGCTGTCCTACCTGAAGTCTGTCATCGAGGAGTGTTGGTCGCGCACCGGGCAACAGACCACGATCGATCATGTCCGCGACATGTTGGCCAGCGCCGACCGCCAGGACATCACCGACCTGGCCATGCAGCTGCGCTCGTTCACCTCAGACGGCACCTACGGCCATTACTTCAATGGCAAGGGCAACGTGAACTTCGACGCCGACATGGTGGTGATCGAACTCGGCGACCTGAAGTCCAAGCCGGCCCTGCAGCGTGTCGTGCTGCTCACCCTGATGAACCGCATCGGCAAGGAGGTCTATCTCGGCGACCGCACGCGCAAGCAGATGCTGCTCATCGACGAGGCGTGGGAGCTGCTGTCGGGCGATGACACAGCGACGTTCGTTGAGAAGGCGTACCGGCAGTTCCGGAAGCACGGGGCCTCGATCGGTTGTATTACGCAAAGCGTGCTCGACATCTGGGACAGCAAGGGTGGTCGTGCGATGGCTGACAACACGTCGCACTTCTACCTGCTGGGCCAGAAGGAAGACTCGATCGAGGCGATTCGCGACGCGAAGCGGCTGCCCGGCGGCGACTGGGCCTACAACATGCTCAAGACCGTGCACACCTTGCCGGCGCAGTACGCCGAGATCATGTGCATGACCCCACGCGGGACCGGCATCGGTCGCCTGGTGCTCAACAACTTCGAGAAGGTCATGTTCTCGACGAGCCCACCGGACGTCGTGGCGATCCGCAACCTGCGCGAACGCGGCCTGAGCCTCGAGGAGGCGGTCAACCAGATCGTGCGGGAGCGATACGGCGAAGGCAATGAGCATTCCATTGCGATGCCTGCGGCATCCGTGCCCCGTGGCCGTGAGGTGGCGTGATGGAGGATCAAGTGATCGAGACGGGCAGCGAGGCGGCCAAGACACCTGTTCGGAAACTGTCATGGCTCGGCGACGCGGCCGCGACCGCACTGCTTGCGACGGTCATCAGCGTGGCGGTCGGCTTCATCATCGAGAAGCGCGTCGAGGACCAGGTCGAGGCAGCGCTCCTGCAGCGCCCTGACATCGCGGTCGTGGACGACCTGGGTCTGGTGCGTCTGGCCATCTCCAACGGCGCAGACCGCTATGACCCGGCTCAGGTGAGCAGTGAGATCGAGCGCATGGTCGAGGGGGCGGGGCTCGGCGACACGATCCTGCTCAGCCGATCCATGGTGATCTACACGCCGCCCGAAGCCTCCATCGACGTGGCGGCGCCCAAGTTGGACGCGGCGGCACCCAGGCGCGAGATCGGGCCATGAGACGCCGCCTCTCGCGCCCGGTGCTGCGCCGCCTTGCTCTGTCACTGGGCGCCAGTGCCGCGATCTTCTGGACAGCTGGCATCGCGGCCGACACATGGAAGCTCGCGGTCGATGGCAGCGAACATGCCTGCCTGGACCCCTACCGGTATTTCCTGCTCACGATGCAGGACGGTGCACCGGCTGTGGGGTCCATCGCGACGTTTCGCACGGCGGGGGTTCCGCTGTATGCGGATGGCACGCTGTTCACCAAGCTCGTTGCCGCTGGCCCTGGGGCGACGGTGGTTGCCGGACCGTTCTCGGTAATCGTGGATGGCAATGAGTATCCATTCACCGACACCGCCGTGACCGCCCTACGTCAGGCCGGCGCAGATCTCCAGTTCGAACGGACGGACCGCTACGTCCTTGCCGACGACGAGTACTTCCTGGCGGGGACCAATCCTCTCTCCTACGACTCGCGCTACTACGGGCCGGTCAAGGCATCGCAGTTCGTCGCTCGGGCGCGCCCGCTATGGTGACCGGACAGGCAATCGCCATCGCCATGTTCCTGGCTGTCGGCGCGCCGCCGGCTGACGACGTCGAGGCTCTCGCCGAACAGGCGCGGGCCCGCGCATCCCAATGGGACGAAACGGTCAGCGAGGCAGTCACCCAGGCCGACATTGCGCGCCGGGTGCAATACGTGGAAGCCAATCGCCGCGACCTCGTGGGCGCTGACCTGGAGGACAGCCTGCCAGCCGTCATCGAGAGCGCCAACCTGACCTACGCCGTGGAGGTCGAACAGGTCCGTCTGCGCGGCGTTGAGCAGTTCGAGGCGGGCATCGAGCTCGCTCGGGAACTGGCGGGGGGCCAGGTCGCCGCACTCGAGGCGTCTGGTGAGATTCCGTCCGCCGAGGAGAAGGCGTGGCGTGAACCCCGCTACAGGCTGTTCATTACGCAGTCCATGCCGGACGCGGAGATCGCGTCGCTGGTCGAGCTCGCACGGCAGCAGCCCGATGTCGTGCTCGTCCTGCGGGGTCTGCGTCCAGGCCAGAAGCTCACCGAGATCTACAGCTGGCTGGCCCCGCATCTGCGCGCCTCGACCACCCAGGGTCGCCAGGTGCCCAACATCACACTGGACCCCGAGCCATTCAACGCGCTGGGCGTGGCGGACGCCCCCGCGCTGGCGCGATACGACGACAACGGCCAGCTCGTGGCCTTCGTCCTTGGTGTCACCTCCACCGACTGGCTCGAGAGCCAGATCGCCGCCGGCGGCCGGGGAAACCTCGGTGCATACGGGCCGACCGTGCCGGTGATCGAGGAAGACATCATCGAAGCCATGAAGGCCCGGGCGAGCCAGCTCGATTTCACAGAGTCCGCCGCCGGTGCACTCGATCGCTTCTGGAAGAACACGCCGCTGCATGGATTGCCCCGCACGCGCCAAGACCGCGTCCGCACGCTCGATCCCACCTTTGAGATCAGCGAGACGATGGCGGCCCCCGACGGCACGGTGATCGCCCGTGCCGGCGATCGCTTCAATCCGCTCGAGGCGGTCCCCTTCAGCAGCGTCCTCGGGTTCTTCGACCCCGCTGACGAAGCCCAGGTTGCATGGGCACAGCGGCTGGTCGCGGCACACCCCGGCCGCAAGGTGACCCTCATGGCCAGCCAGCTGCGCTCGGTGGATGGGCTGGAAGGGCTCGGACGCCTGGCCGACCGCGTCGGCGCCAAGGTCTTCAGCCTGCCAGCCGAAGTCCGCAACACGTTCCATATCGAGTCAGTGCCCACGGTGGTCACCGCGCAGGGCCTGCATTTCCACATCCACGAACAAGTGCCGTAAGGCGCCAGGGAGCAACCATGCTCGTGTTGTCTCGCCGCGAAGGCGAAGGAATCAAGATCGGACCGGATGTCGTCGTGCATCTGCTCCGCGATGAGGGTGGCCAGGTCAAGATCGGGATCGAGGCCCCTCGAGACATCAACATCGTCCGCCTAGAGTTGCTGGACCGCGGTCCAGCAGGAAAGGGCCAGTCCGGATCGCGTCGACGGTGAGCGCCTGGCTTGCCCGCGCTGCCGCTGCGCTCCTGGTGGTGGCCGCGGGCCTTGCGGCGCCGTCCTCGGCCCGTGCCGCGTGTCCGGACGCCAAGACGTTCACCGGCGGGTCGTTCGTCAGCGACCTGTGCTGGGGCTGCATCTTCCCGATCAGCATCGCAGGGTCAGGGCGGGGCAGGACCATGCCCGAGAACATCGCCAGCCCGGTGTGCACCTGTCCAAGTGCGTTGTTGATGGGGACGCCGACGCCGGGCATCTCGTTCGGCATGTGGAAGCCCACGCACCTTGTCGAAACGGTGCGTGAGCCCGGTTGCTTTCCGAGCATCGGCACCGAGGTGGATCTCGGCGGTGTCCAGGGTCTGATGCACGGGGGCGGCCGGAAGGAGGACGCCAACGAGACCGGCTATCACTCGACCCACGTCTACACGTTCCCCGTGTCGGCCATCCTGGACATGATCACGTCGGCCCTGTGCACCTCGTCGAGCAGCTATGACGTAGACCTGGTGTCGATCTCCGAGATCGACCCGACGCACAGCGATGCCGAGCTGTCGATGGTGATCAACCCAGAGGCGGTGTTGTTCGCGAACCCTGTCGCGCAGGCCGTCTGCATCGCCGATGCCGCGGCAGCCAGTACCTACAAGCCCCTTCTCTTTGCCTTCTGGTGCATGGGCTCGTGGGGCAACAACTATCCGCTCACCGGGTACAGCAACACGCGTAGCCAGGTGCAGGGCGCGAGCCTCAACGGCACGCGGGCGGTGGCGACGATGCACAAGCGCGGCTTGGCGTCGCTGCATTACGGCGACAGCGCTGTCTGCTCATCGCATCCGTATCCCACCTTCCCGAAGCAACAGTATCGCTGGCAGGTGATGTACCCGATGCCCCAGACGAACAGCAACGACTGGACCGGCGCGGCCACGATCCTCTCCCGGGAGTGGCGAAAGGTCCCGATCACCGGCGAGGACTGGGTGCAGGTTATGTCCACGTATGAAGAGTGTTGCATTCACATCCCTTAAAGAAGGGGAAGAATCTTGGTGTCCCGTGTATAGAACGATATTCGCTGTACTCACCTTGTTCGCCAGCGGGCTGATTCATGCCCAGCAGCCGTACTACAGCGGGACGGATGGCGAGTTTGCGCGCGATCTGTTGCAGGCCCACCAGCAGACAGTCCGTCAGGTCGACAGCCAGGAGGGCGGTGGTCGCGAAGGCGCCGGCCAGGTGCGCTATGGCGATGTCGTGTTCGACGTCGGCGAGATCCTGCCGGGGGCCACGCAGCAGGGCATGCAACAGATGCGCAACACGTCCGGCGACGACGTCAAGGCGCTGGAGCAGCAGGGCATCGATCAGTTCAACAGGAACGCGCGGGCCGAAGGCGCCCAGGGCGAAGCTGCGCGCGCCATCATGGACAGCGCGAATCTCCCGCGCGGGCAGTACGCCGTGGATCCATCGTGGGCGATGACCAACGGAACCGCGCGCGACGTCCTGGGGGAGAGCTTCGCGGACTGCCGCACCACCGTTGATGTCCAGCGTGGAGAGCCGGTCCCAACCAAGATGACCCGCAGCGCAAGCTGCACGGTGGGCCACGGCGAGAACATGACCCGGCATGCGTGCGAGCGTCGCTGGGTGTTCTCCACGCAGCTCAATCCCCGCGACGCCTTCCCGGACGACCCACTCAACGCCCGGTGCCCTGGCGGCTGGAAAGCCTTCGGTACCGATAGCTGCTCGGAAGTGCAGGTGACCGCGCATTTCGAGGGAAGCGACCGCTGCGACCTCGAGGCCGCCGGCGGCGCATGCGAGCAGGAATGGCAGTGCACAGCCGAAGGCCCGTTCGAGATCGAGGGCCACACCATTGGTGCTGCCGAACTCGCCGCCTTCGGGGTCACGCCACTGTTCCCAGGCGCCCCGTCCATGTGCATCGCCGCGCGTGCGCGCACGACGTGTCCGGTCTGCATCGAGGATGACCGGGGTGGACAGCACAGCTGCACGATGGTCGATGTCGACGATGCGGAAGGGTCGACGTGCGCCGCGCTTGAGCGCAGCGGCGTCTGCCGTGAGGTGGGCACCCAGTGCATCCTGCGCGACGACGTCACCGGGCGATGCACCCTGACCTCCAAGCAGTACAGCTGCGAGGAAACGGTCCTGATGCCGCGGACGATGGTGATGCAGGGCAACAGCTGCAATGCGTCGATCCAGTGCGTGGATGGAAGCTGCACGGAGCCTCTGGAGGAGGAGGGCGAATACATGCCAATCCAGGAGGCGATGGCGCGCATGGTGGTGGCCGAGACGATGGTCACCGACATGTCCTACGACGCGGTAGCGCTCGCGAACCACGACGGCACTGGCCAGCTCACCGCCGAGCAGCAACACGCCATCGACCAGGTGCGGATGTTCAAGGGTGACGCATGGAGTTGCCAGAAGGGCTATGCCGGTCTCGTGGACTGCTGCGGCAAGACCAACACGGACGCCGAAGCCCTCTACTGGTCGATCTACCAGCGGGTGAGCCGGGATCGACAGGCTGCCGAAGGTGCAGCCCAGGGTGGAACGAGTGGCTTCCGTGAGTGGTCCCAGGGCGGCGCCGGCTACGACAGCCTCTCCAATCCGTTCACCTCGATGCGCGACAACGTCATGGGCGGGTCGAACCGCACGGTCGATGCAGTCACGATGTCGATCTGGGACGAGTTCCTGGCGCGGGCGCGGGAGGAGATCAAGCCTGCGCTCTCGCCCAGCTGGATCTGCAAGGACGAGGAATTCGACCTGGCCATCCAGCGAGAGGTGGACATGTGCAGCTACGCGGGCACCTACTGCAGTCAGCGCGTGCTTGGCGCATGCCTGAAGCGTCGCGAGTCCTACTGCTGCTACAAGTCCCCGATGAGCAAGGCATTGCGTGCCAGTGCCGAGCCGGGTGGTCAGCTCCAGCATGGCAGCGCGAGCAGCCCCGACTGCGATGGGCTTCCGATCGACCAGATCGACCGTGTGGATTGGAACGCCATCAACTTCAATGGCCTGATCGCGAACATGAGCGAGGGCGGCGTCTTCGACCGTGCCAATGATCCCGAGAACGCCATGAGCGGATTCACCGGTTCGGGCTCGTCGGGCTCCATGGGTGGCGCACAACGCCAATCCGTGGACGTGCGGACGTCGGAACGCCTGTCCGGCGTGGACTTCGGCGGCACGCGTGGCAGCATCGCCGCCGACGTCATGACGCGCGATTACCGGGAGAGCGGTGAACTGGACCGCGGCGATCCGCGCCTCAGCTTCAGCGCCGGGAGTGAGATCGGTTACGCCGGCCGTCCGATTACGCTCAAGGTGAACCGGGTTGGACAGAACGGTCCGGCGATGGCCACGGTGACCCTGGTGTCCGGATCTCCTGACGTCGCGGGCTTCTGGCAGGAGACCCTGACGTGGGGTGGTGGTGACACGAGCTACCGCACGGTGACCCTCATGCCGCCGCGGGGCGTCTCGGGCCGGGTAACCCTCGAACTGTCCTCAGACTTCAGCTACACCACCATCGAAGGGCACCGCATCGTGGAGGTGGAGATCCGCACACCATGATCCGACTGATGATGGCCATCCTGTTCGTGGCGGCGGTCTGCAGCGTGGGCTATGGGTTCTGGCAAACGCTCGAGCCGATCGACGAAGCCGAGTCGGTGGAGGATGCGCGCCTGGTGGACCGGCTCCTCGCGCCGGGTGTCGTCACGGCCCCTGTGGCAAATGCCGAGGCTGTCCACGGTGGGCATTCGAAGCAGGCCGAGCGGAGAGTCGAGACAGCCGCGAGGGTCGCCGAACGGGTGCAGCGCGATGTCGGTCTTGAGGTGGATTCGCTCAGAGACATCGAGGTACGCGAAGTCCTGGTAGCGGTGCGGGAGGAGGGGAGAGCCGCCCTGTCCGAGCTGGACGAGCAGCTCAACCGTGGTGACATCTCCGTGCCGCGCACCCGCTCGGGCGGCATCCATCCGGCCGGGGCGCCACCTCCGGATGGTGGTGGGCGGCCGGGTACTGCCAGGCAGCCGGGCATCGACTGGTACCGCGCCGGCAGCGAGTAGAGACAACTTTCGCCGGCGGGGCGGTGGTGGAGTCTCGTGGTGACCAGCAACAGGGCACCACGATGACCAACGACGACATCCCCGCCGAGATCGCGGAGCTCGACGCGCTCTACGAGTCACAGCTTCGTCTTCATGATGAACTCGAGGCACGGATCGAGGCGTTCGAATCCGATCTTCGCCGTGCGGTGCGCGGCTACGCCTCCTCACAGATCCGGCTGAACACGCCAAGTGCGCGTCAGGTCATTGAAGCGAACTTCGAGCGTGTCGAAACGATTGCCTGTCGGCTGTTGTCGGCCCCGCTCGCACCCTTCGTTTGCCAGCACGGCTGGAGGCCGGAGATCGACCACCACCGGGTTGAGGCGTGGGACGAGGCCAGCAACGCGCGGGCTCAGAAGGGCCGTCCTGCCTACAAGCCATCAGTGTACTGGAAGATCCTCGCCGCCAAAGCGGACCCCGTGACCCAGAAGGCAACAGCCTCCCGGGGCGCCGCACGCGCACTGGCCCGCGGCATCGGCCTGATCACGGCGTGGCGTGACGGCCGCAATCCGGCGTTCCAACCCCCAAAGGTGGTACGGGGCTTCGTTCTCATCGACGACTTCCGCGTGAGCGAGCGCAGTGGCTTCAGTTCCCGCGACACATATGTCTGCGAGAGCGCCCACGAGTTTGCCGGCGCGCTGGACTACGCGCTCAAGGAAACCGGCTCCGACATGGTGTCTGTTGGCTCAGTGCTTGTGAGCCTGCTACGGGAGCTCTCCATGCGTTCGGGCTTCCAGTCGCGGGAGAAGTTCGAGCTGCCGCATGGCGCGTCCCTCGTGACCTTCAAGCAGGCGTCGAAGCTGTACTTGCCGAAGCCGGTCGCCGACACGATGAACCTGTTCATCAGCGAACACCTCGCCGACGTCCTGTCGCTCGAGGCCGCGGCATGAGCTGGGCTGCTTTGCTTGACGGTCTCCTGAGTCGCGGGTCGCAGGCACAGCGCCCCGGAAGCCTTGCCGGGCTGGCGGCGGCGCGCAGGGTGCACGAGGGGCAGTTCTGGACCCCAACGCCGGTGGCAGCCCTCATGTGGCGCATCGCAGGCCAGGCAATGGCGGGCGTGGAGCGGACCATCCACCTCTTCGACAACGCAGTCGGTTCCGGGCGCCTCGTCCAGTTCGCCACGCCTGGCACGCACACGGTCTCGGGCATGGATGTCGACGGTCGCTGCATCGAGCGCCTGGTCGAGGCCGCGCGTGAGGCTGGCCTTCAGTGCGACCTGCTGTGTGCCGGCATGGAGGACGTCACCCCGGGCCACCACGATCTCGGATTGCTCAATCCCCCCTTCTCCATCAGCCTCAGCTCGCCGGGGATGGCCCCTTACGAATGCACAACGTGGGGCGCCCACGGTCCGCACACCCAGGCGCGCAGCCACGACTACGCCATCGAGCAGGCGTTGGAGTGCTGTCCCGTGGTGGTGGCCGTGGTGCCGGACGGATTTGCCCGGACCATCTCCGAGGATCCACCGGATTGCTACCAGGGGCGTCTACGTGCGGTGGTTGACCTTCCACGCGGATGCTTCCGTCAGGAAGGCACCGAAGTCGCGGTGTCACTGCTCGTGTTCGGCCCGTTCAACGGGCGGGGACCGCGGGGCGTCGCGCTGCGTGGTCTGGACGATGACCTGCCGGACTTCGAGATCGCCGGGAGCTTGTCCACGCATTTGCGCAAGCGGCCCATGAAGCTCAGCCGGGAGGAAGATGACAGCCAACCGGCGATCACTGGTGACGTCATGGGAGATACGACGGTTCGGATTGTCCATCGTGGTCGCTGGATCTACCTCAAGACCCGATGCGCACTCACGGAAGCGAAGGTCCGCAACGCGATCCTGCGCAAGCCAGTCGACGAGCTCGAGGGTCACCGCTACCCGGAACGTGTGCGCTATGCCGGTCAGGGTCGGCTCGATGTCGAGCTCATGCTGATGCAGGACGACCCACAGGCCGCCTTCGACAGCGTGATCGCTGAGATTTCCAAAGCGGGAGGCACGCCCGTCGTGGATCCCGGGCTCGTGAACTACTTTCGCAAGCGCATGCGCGCCCATGCGATCGCACGCAGGCCGTTTGGGCACTGGATTCAGGGGACGCACGCCACGTCCGCGCGCAAGGCCAAGGCCAAGTGCAAGCGCGTGCTCGATCGGTCCGTGTGGGGCTCCCCGATCATCCAAGCTGGGCAGGAAGTCGACGTAACGCCGTCGGGAGGCGGCTATGTGCTTCAGGTCGGGCAGCATCAGGCGCACGTCGACGAACGCGAACTGCTCGAGGATTTCGACGTGGCTGCAGCTGCAGCCCGCACCGAGGACGGATGGTCAGAGCTTCACCCGAGCAGGGAGGCGGCCGCGCCTGACCACGCTCGCCAAATCCGGGCAGAACTGGCTCGCTGCGGCGCGGGGGCTGTAGCGAGTTGGGGGTATCAGCAATCCGACCTCGTCGAGGGATTGCTGGGTCGCCACTTCTACGCGGCACATTCTATGGGCTTGGGGAAAGGTCGTCTGTCAATCGCGCTCGCCATGCTGCCGGGCAAGCACCACGCCATCGCGGTGGACAGCTACCTGGTGGATGGGCTCATCGACCAGCTCAACACCGCCGGCGTCGACAGTGGACTGTGGCAGGTGATCCGCACGCCGGAGCAGTGCAGGGACCTGCGCAAGATCAACATCATTGCCTACGAAACCCTGCGCCGACCGATCGTGCATGGGGCAGGGCGACGCACGTACGCACGTCTGCTGCGTCGGCGGTTCTGCACGGTCGTCTGCGACGAGGCTCAACTATTGCGGCACCATTCCACCGCGCAGACACGCGCGATCTGGATGCTTTCGCCGCGGCGCCGAGTCGCGATGTCGGGGACACCCAAGCCGAACTTCGTGCAGGACCTGCTTGCACCTCTGCAATGGGTGTATGGGGACGGCACTGCGCTTCAGCCGTACGGCCGGTTTAACCCGTTCCTTGAGCCGCGGTTGTTCAGTTCGATGACCGCTGCTGCACGCGGGATCGACGCGTTCCAGGAGCGCCACGTCGTCGTGGAGTGGGTTACTCGCGAATGGGCGGACGGCCTCGAGAAGGGTGCCAAGCGCCAGGTGCCCAAGATCCAGAACGCGCCTCAGCTTCGGGAATGGTTGGCACCGCTCATCAAGCGCCGTGTCGAGACCGAGCCCGATGTCCGGTCACACTTCAAGGCCACGGTTCCCGTCTTCGAGCACGTCGAGCTCGACTGGAAGCGCGACCATTTCCGGCACTACCTTCGGGTCGCCGATCTGTTCAAGCAGTGGTATGAGTCGGCCATAGGCAACAGCAAGCGCATGCCCAGCACCGTCATGTTGCTGGCTCGAATCGCAGCTGTCGTTCGAGCATCCAACACGCCGCAGCACAGGAGCGACAGCGAGCTGTTCCGGTCGATTCCGACCTATGCAGGGCTGACCAGCAAGCAGGAATACGTGCTGGACCGCCTGGAAGGATGGACCGCGGAGGGACGAAAGAGCATCTGTTATGCGGACTCGCCGTTCGGGGTGAACCTGTACGTCCGAGAGCTGCACAAGCGGGGGATCGATGCGCTCGGCTTCCACGGTGGGCAGTCCATTGCACGCCGAAATGCAGACCTTCGTTCTCGCTTCATGAGTGGACCGGTTCCCGTCCTCGTGGCCAGCATCCAGACGATCGAGCGCGGCCATAACCTGTACTGCGCAAGCAGGGGCATCTTCGCCTGTCGATCGTGGGGCGGCTCAACGGAATGGCAGGGATCAAAGCGTATGTGCCGGCCCGAACAGACCGAGGACGTGGTCGTCGTGACGCCGGTCCTGCAAGGGTCGATCGATTGCTACCAACACCAGGTCACGTCGATGAAGGTTGGCAGCGCCCGGTCCGTCCTGGACTACATCGACGACGGGAGCGACGACGAATTCCTGCACCTCGACAAGATCCTCGGAACCTTCGTCGAGGACCTCGCCCAACTCGCCGGCATGGACGCGGGCACGTATCGGGAGCAGCTTCGTGCGGCATGAGTCGAAGTTGACGGTCGCCATCGGTACAGATGCGGTCGTGGTCCGCACCCATGGGCGACTTGGCTATCGAACGGCGCGCATTCTCGGGCGAGAGCGCGGTGAGGACGGGTCAGAGCGGATCTGGCTGGACCGTGTCGTTGCACCCTATGGAAGCGAGCTGGGAGACGGGTGGCATGCCCAGGGCGCAGTCTCGACGATCCTGGTCCGGTCTACGCGGCCTGCCATTCCCTGAGGAAGCACCTAGCAGCCTCGGCCGGCATCGCCTCAACGAGTGTGCGCAGGCCAATCTGCGGGTGCTGGCTGTCGAGGACGATGCTCGCCATGCCGTCCTGCTCGACCATCCGGGGCTGGGTGCGCCCCTGCTGGACCCTCGACAGGGCGTCGCGGGCAAGCGACAGGGCATCGTCCACCGTGGGCGCCGTGCCGTAATCACTGCTTCCAGATGGCGTGCCCCCGTCCAGGCATCGGACGCGAAACGACCCGTCGGGCTGCGTCAGTGCGTAGGGCACATCCCACCAGGCCTCGAGCTCTGCGGCATCCCGTTCCGTGTGCGCCCGCCCATCGAAGTCGGACGGCAGTGCAGGGTCCACGTCCAGGCGGGACGGCAGGGCCCTCGCGGGCAGCAGCGCGACTTCGATCTGCGCTGCAAGGGTCAGCAGGGCATGCCAGTCACCCGGGGCGACCGCGAAGAGGCTCGAGATCTTCACAGGATGGCCGGGCAGCCGAACGCGCTCCTCGACCCGACTGCGAGCGCGAGAAAAGAGCGGCGCTGCATGCGCTCGCTGCCGGAAGTCAGGGCAGGCATTAACGATGATGCTGCATACCTCGAACAGTTCGTCGTCGGGGCCGTGGGCGCCGTAGAAGGCGAGAATCCGGCACACCAGCGATCGCGTCTCCGGATCGAACTTGCTGAAGGCAGACGCGATGTCGAAACCATAGCCGGGCGTGGCCAGCGCCATCAGCGTGTCCGCAAGCGCACCCGTGGATGGGTTTGCCGAAGCGTCGGGGAGAGCCAGGAGAACCCTGATCGCCTGGAGGGTGGGGGATTCGCTCGTCGCTTCAGGCCGGATCATAGGCACGGCGCTGGCCGAGGTGACCTCCGGTTCCATCTGCATGCCCAGGTGAGGATCGAGCTTGCAGAGCAAGGCGAACGAGCGGGCGAGCCTGCCTTCCCGCATCTCGGTCGGGGTCTGGCCGTGCATGCACATCGCGCGCACGGCATCGCGAAGCGCCGCGACCACGATGGGGTCGCCCTCACTGCCTGTCGGCGTGCCCTTGGTGTCGAAGCTGGACAATCAAACCCCCGTGGAACGCGCCATGCTACCCCACCTGAATTGGGGGGTTCGCCGGTCACCCGCGAAGCCGAGGAACGGATATCGCAGGCGAGATCCATTGCAGCTTAGGAATGCTGAGCAATAGCGGCAACTCCGCGATGTCCTTGACCCGCGACGATCCGGTCCGTCCGGGGGGCGTCTGAAGTGATGCTTCGCACGTTGTTCGCCCACCTTGGACGAGCCTTGCACCGGCCCTGACAGGAGCACGCCGTGAGCTTGACCGAGTACCGACGGAAACGGTCGTTCGATAAGACCCGGGAGCCGCAGCCCGGCGAGCGCGCGACGACCGAGCGCGCGATCTTCGTGGTCCAGCTCCACCATGCCTCTCGGCGGCACTACGATTTCCGGTTGCAGGTCGGGGACGCCCTGAGATCCTGGGCGGTACCGAAAGGGCCGAGTTTCGACCCGTCCGTGAAGCGCATGGCGGTGGAGGTCGAGGACCATCCGATCGACTACGCCGAGTTCCAGGGGGAGATACCCAAGGGGGAGTACGGCGGTGGCCACGTCGCGCTGTTTGATCGCGGCGTCTGGGCGACCAAGCACGACGTGGAGTCCCAGCTTGCCAAGGGGCACCTTCGCTTCGAGTTGTTTGGCGACAAGCTCAAAGGCGGGTGGCATCTGGTCCGGTCAGGTAAGCCGGCCAGGCAGCCGCAGTGGCTCCTCTTCAAGGAGCCGGATGCCTATGCATCGACCATTGAGGCCGATGACCTGTTGGCGGACGTCGCCCCAGCACCAGAGGCAGACCTGAAACGGGCTGGCCGTGGGAAGGCCGAGAAGAAGAAGTTGAAGGCACCGCCGCTGCCGACCCGTCGAAAACGTGACTGGAGCAAGCATGCGGCTGCACTCCCGGGCTCGAGGAAGGCGGTACTGAAGAACGTCGCGTTCCAGCCCCAGCTGGCCAAGATGGGCGACAAGCCACCCGCTGGTCCGAAATGGATCCACGAGGTGAAATGGGATGGCTACCGGATCATCGCCACCGTGGTCGATGGGGTCGTACGGCTCTGGTCGCGCAACGCGATCGAGTGGACGGCCAAAGTGCCCGAGATCCGCGCAGCCATTGAGCTGCTCGGACTGAAGAACGCTGCGCTCGATGGTGAGCTGATCGCCGGCGCCGGCACCGTGGCGGACTTCAACCTGCTGCAGGCGACGCTTTCCGGCGAGCAGAGTGGAGCGCTGACCTACGTGCTGTTCGACCTCATCCACCTCGACGGGTACGACCTGGGCAGCGTACCGCTGGTCGATCGCAAGGCTCTGCTCGAGAAGGTTCTCGCCACGCCACCCGCACACCTGGCGTACAGCTCGCATATCCCCGAGCAGGGCCAGGCCGCATATGAGCTTGCGGCGTCTCGGAAATTCGAGGGCATCATTTCCAAGAAGGCCGATGGCGCCTACCACCACGGGCGCAGCGACGACTGGAAGAAGACCAAGCGGCTGGAGAGCGACGAATACGCCGTCGTGGGGTCCACACCGGGCAAGGGGGCGCGCAAGGGCATCGGCTCGCTGCTGCTGGCCAAGCCGGACGCCACGCATGGGTGGGTCTATGTCGGGCGCGTCGGCAGCGGCTTCAGCGACAAGCAGCTGCGCGAGGTCGAAAGGCGCATCGGGTCTGCCGGCGGGAAGACGCCCACTGTGCACCTGCCAGGCACCAAGGAAGCGGACCTGAAGGCCGCAACCTGGTTCGAGCCGATGTTCGTCGCTGAAGTGCTGATCCGCGGCATTTCCGAGCAGGGCGTTTTGCGCCAGCCCTCCCTGAAGGCGCTCCGCCTGGACAAGGAACCGGGCGATCTGGTGGATAGCGATCAGGCTCCGCCGGCGCCAGCGCTGCCGCCGGTGAAGATCTCCAGCCCGACCAAGGTCATCTATCCCGACCGGGGCATCACGAAAGCCGAGGTGGCCGCGTACTACGAGTCCGTTATGGACCACCTGCTGCCTGGGCTGATCGGCCGGCCCCTGTCCGTGATCCGGTGTCCGAGTGGAGCCGACAAGCCATGCTTCTTCCAGAAGCATCACACGCCGGGTCTCGAGCGGGTCGATCTGGTGCGGCTGAAGGAGGAATCCGGACCGAACGCGAACTACCTCGTCGTGCGTGATGCCCAAGGCCTCATGGAGCTGGTGCAGTACAACGGCCTCGAGTTCCATCCGTGGGGCTCCCACGCCGATGCCCCCGACGTCGCCGATCGGGTGATCTTCGACCTCGATCCCGGGCCGGACGTGCCGTTCGCAGAAGTCAAAAAGGCTGCCCAGGACGTGCGAGCGCTGCTGGCCAAGATGGAGCTGGAAAGCTTCCTCCGCACCACGGGAGGGAAGGGCCTGCACGTGGTTGTGCCGCTCAACCCGGGCTGCGAGTGGCGACTGGTGAAGTCGTTTGCCGGTGGGTTTGCAGAGGCCTTGGCCAAGTCGCAACCGAAGCGCTTCCTGGCGGTATCCACCTTGAAGCTGCGCCCAGGGAAGATCTTCGTGGACTACCTGCGTAACGGGCGGGGAGCGACGGCCGTGGCGTCCTACTCGCTGCGCGCGCGCGAAGGTGCGCCTGTCGCCATGCCGATCGCCTGGTCCGAACTCAGTCGCATCAACAGCGGCGCGGAGTTCGACATCGTCGAGGCGCCGAAGCGGCTCAAGCGGCGAAAGAAGGATCCGTGGGCCGGCATCGAGACGCTGAGCCAGGATCTGTCACGGTGGGCAACTGGCGATTGACAATCACTTGGCCAACCCAGCGCCGACGCGGGTACCGGCGCTGCCACGACTGTGGACACTGGCAGCCTGGGGCGTAGGTGACAATTCTCGCCACGCCGCCGGGTGGTTGATCGTAGCCGACCACGCTGACGACATGCATGGCATGCTGAGCTGACCGAGGAGTGCGCCGATGAAGATGCAGTACGCAAACGCCGCATGGCAAGACTTTCTCCAGGGTCTGACAGAGGGGCCGCGGTTGTATTTCGCTCCGCTACGGCCCCGATTGTGGCGTTACGTCCGGCGCGAGGCCCGCTCCGGCTGGCGAGATGCCGTGAGTGCGTTTTGGCGTGGCACCGAGCTTCTGGCCGAACGGCGTCTTGACCGCCGTGGGCGAGAGTTGAGGTCCGGGCCCGCTGGGTGCAGCTGAGCTGTCGACGGTTCCGAGAACGCCATGTGCTCGACCACTAGCTGGTTCGCGCAGGACATCCGGCTGATGACCGAACGGCTCTGCCTCATGGCGAGGTGGACAGCCAGTGGATCATCCGAGGGCCTGGAGCATCAGGATGTCGAGCGGGGGCTGCTGCGGCTCATTGAGCCCCTGGACCGATACGCGCGTGCAGGTGTCTGGGACAGCGTGGTCCCCGCTGCCATCGAGCGCCTCGCTGCTCTCCATCGCAGTTTGTTCGCCCATGAGGGGAGAGGCGAAGAATTCCCGGGCGACCTGTTTCCCAAGGAATTTGCGACTCCCGCAGAGCTTGTGGATTGGCCCGGCTCGCGTGTGGAGGGGCTCTTGCGCATGGCGGCATCGAGGCTGAAGCTTGATCGGGGCGAGGAGATGCGTGCTTGGGAGGTCAGCTGTCTGCTGCCCTATGCACGCGATCCTGGTGAAGCCGGTTGCATCCGACTCGGCGACCCGCCCATCCACCGACGTGAGGGCCGGGTCGGGTACGTGACGCCGGCCGCGGCGGTTGAGTACCTCGAGGACCACGGATTCACGTGGACTGTGGGCTTTCCGCAGTCCGCGCAGGGTCGCACGCTCTCGGGCACCAGAGCGGTAGAGGACAGGTAGTCGCCCGATGCAGGCGCTACACCTTCAGGCCGAGACTGATCGCTCCGCAGAGAAGGTGTCCAGTACCGGTGTCGGACCATCGTGGGCCCAACTCGATAGGGGCAGCAAACCGTTGCATGTCCGGCGTGGCTCGAAGCGCCATGAAGCCAGAGCCATCTGCCCGCGGTCTGTCGGCCGCTTCCCTGTAACCACCCATGATCTGTTTTGCGATGTCCGGATCGGGTTCCAACCACGCATCGCGAACCTCATCACCTCGGAAGCTTGCGATCAGGACCAGCCCCCATCGGTCGGAGTTCGCCCACCAGTCTTCAATCGTGCGAGTGCTCTTTCCAACGTAGTACCGGGGTGTCACCTTGCGAAGGCGCTCGAGGTCGCGCAACGCGCTGTCAGACTGGCTGTTGATGCGCCCGAAGTTCTTCGCCTCGATCGCCAGCGAGACTTGCCTGTTGGTGGCCAGGAGATCGATGCGCTTCCGATTGCCGAGAGACGCTTCGGCGAAGTAGTGGAAGCTGGGGTCGGCTTTAGTGAGCGCCCACTGGAGGCTTCGACGTACTGCTCCAGCGGCACGTTCCTTGCTGCCTTGGGCTTAGGAGTATGGCCGGCCACCGGGGCGTCTGGTTTGCCTTCGGGCTGTGAGGCGGAGGCGGCAGTTTCGGGCTTGCCGCAAGCGGCCAGGAAGCAAACAAGAAGTACGGGCGTAAGAGCAACTGATTTCATGGTTCCCCCTTGGGTAGTAGCTCAGAGGGAATCGTCGCATGCATTTTGCGATAATCGCAAATGACCTTTACCGGGGGTTTGGGTCAGGCTATGCGGTCGCCTCCTGTCGTCCGCCCATGCAGCCCAAGTCTCCCGCCACGCTATTCGGCCGTCGCCTTCGGGCGGCGCGGGTGGCTGCTGGCTTGACGCAGGCAGATTTGGGAAGGGTGCTGGGCTTGGACGACCAGAATACGGGCGCGCCGCGCGTCAGTCGGTATGAGACCGGTCGGCATGAGCCCGACCAGGAAACCATGGCCAAGATCGCTGAGGCCCTGGGCCTGCCGGTGGCCTATTTCCATGCCGTGGACAATGTCCTGGCCGAAGTGATCCTGCTGGTCAGCCGCATGCCTCCTGCCGAGCGGGAGGCGATCCTGGCCCTGATCAGGGAGCGGGTCAGCACACCCGAGTAGTGGTCCTACACCCTACTGCTTCATCAACGGGGTGTGTTCGGGCTTTTTCTCGGTCACGCGGATTCCACTTCGATTGCCGGGCAGCGGGCTGCCACAAAGGGGCCATTGTAGGGGCTGGCCCGCCGGCGCACGAAGGGGAGGGGGCTGGCGCCGCTAGCGGCCGCTGCCGGTCTCCAGCATCCGCTTGCGGAAGAACGGGTACAGCGCGGCGCTGAACAGCATCGCCACGGTGGCGTAGGCCAGCAGCTGGGCGTCGGCGCCGAGCAGGGCATACAGGCAGTAGGCGACCGCGGCGGCGGCGGTGAGCAGGCAGCCGGCCCGCAGCCAGCCCCGTTCATTGCGCTCCAGCGTGGTCGCGGCCAGGGCCCCGGCCGAGAACAGGTAGGGAATGATGGTCAGCAGCACCGCGATGTTGGTCAGCTGGTCGAACTGCCGGGCCAGTGTCGGCGAGGAGGTCACCAGCAGCAGGCCGCTCATCAGCACCGCCACGATCATCAGGCCGGTGCCGGGCATGCCATGGCGGTTGACCTTGCAGAACACGCGCGGGAACAGCCCATCCTCGGCCGCCGCCTTGGCGGACTGCCCGACCAGCAGCATCCAGCCGCCGAGCGCGCCGATCGACTTGAAGATCGCGCACAGCGCGATCACCACCACGCCCCAGGGGCCGATCATCAGCTTGGCGACATCGGCGAACGGTGCCGAGGAGTCGCGCAGTGCCTCCATCGGCAGCATGCCCATGATCACCAGCGAGCAGCTGATGTAGATCACCGCCGCCAGCGCCAGCCCGAGCAGGGTCGCCAGCGGGATGTTGCGTTTGGGGTTGTCGATGACGTCGGCCGATACCGCCGCGCTCTCCACGCCCATGAACGCCCACAGCGCGATCGAGGCGCTGCGCGAGATCGCCGCGCTGTCCTCCATGCCGCTGACGTTCCAGCCGGCCATGAACATGTCCGCATCGAACCACCACCAGCCGGCGATGGCGATGCTCAGGATCGGGATCAACGCCAGCAGCAGCGTGCCGGTCTCCAACGCGCCGACCAGCGGGCGCCGCGGGCATTGGCCAGGCTCAGCAGCCAGATCACCGCCAGGGTGAAGCCCAGGCGCGGGTAGATGCCCTCCAGCCAGGGCCACAGGTGGCTCAGGTAGCCGGTGACCACCAGTGCGATGGCGACATTGCCGATCCAGTTGCCGAACCAGTACGCGTAGTTGCTGACAAAGCCGACGTAGTTGCCGAAGGTATCGCGGGCATACGCATACGGGCCGCCGGGCTGCGGGTTGATCTGCGAAAGCCGGGCGAACACCAGCCCCAGCGCGATCGCGCCGGCGGTGGCGATGACCCAGCCGACCGAGGAAATGCTGCCGACCGTGGCCAGGTTGGCCGGCAGCAGGAACACCCCGGTGCCGATCATGTTGCCGGCGACCAGCATGGTGGCCATGGTCAGGCCCATTTTCCGTGGTGCGGTAGTGCTCATGTCCAGGCCGGATCGGAAGTGAAGTCGATGGTCAGCCAGAAGCGGCCGGAGCGTGCGTCCAGCCGTGTGGCGATCTCATCGCGCAGGCGGTCCACGTCGCCGATGCTGCCCAGCTGCGTATCGGGCCGGGTGAGGATGTGGATCTCGATGAACTGCATGCGGCCCATCTTGGCGACATGGCTGGTGAAACCTTCAAACCGATGCTCGGCGACGAACTGCTCCATCACCGTCTGCACCTGCGCATCGAGTTCGCTCGGCGCCACCTGCAGCACCTCGCGGGCGGCTTTCCAGGCCGCGCGCAGCGGTACCGGCAGCGCGGCCAGGCTGATGACGGCCAGCACCAGCGGGTCCAGATACGGGATCCAGTGCGCGTGGCTGCCGCCGCGCAGCGCCAGCGCGATGACGAAGGACAGCACCACCGCCAGGCTCATCAGCCCGGTCAGCAGCCAGGCCCGCGCGTCCAGCGCCAGCAGCCCGGACTCCAGGCGGCGCGCATGGCGGCCGATCCATACCGCCATGACCAGGTCGACCACCGCCAGCAGCGCGGCCCACGCCAGGCCCGGGCCGACCCGGGTCTCGTGGCCGCCACCGCTGAAGCCGATGACGGCATTGGCCATCGCATAGATGCAGGCCAGGCTGAGGATGGCGCCGCCCAGCGCCTCGACCATCGGCTCCAGGTGCCAGAGCCCGTACTGGAAGCGGGGGCTCTGCTCGTTGTTCATCAGCCGCAGCACCGCCAGTGCGACCAGGGTCAGGGCCACGTCGACCAGGCTGTAGATGCCGTCGAACAGGATGGCCTGCGAGCGGGCCA
This sequence comes from Alterluteimonas muca, assembly GCF_021191595.1. Lineage (NCBI taxonomy): Bacteria > Pseudomonadati > Pseudomonadota > Gammaproteobacteria > Lysobacterales > Lysobacteraceae > Alterluteimonas > Alterluteimonas muca. The sequence goes on along the minus strand of NZ_JAIWPS010000005.1, from coordinate 163,436 downwards.
GCATGCCGCCAAAGAAACCGATCGCAGCGACCAGCACGGTCCCTGCGATCGACAGTTGCAGTACGCGTTGCTCCTGGCGGGTGCTGGTCATCAGGGCGAGTCGTGGTGCATCCGTGGGTTCCCGTCAGTGCAGGGGGAGGGCGGGCATCGCCCGCATCGTAGCCGCTTCGCCGGCGGGCGGCAGCGCCGGGCCCGGCGGCGGCCGGTCCGAGGTCGAAAGCACAAAGCACAAAGCACAAAGCACAAAGCACAAAGCACCCTCATCCGCCCTGACGGGCACCTTCGTCCGCTTGGCGGGAGAAGGGAGAGCGCCCGGCCATCATCACCGCCAGGGCCAGGGCCAGGGCCAGGGCCACGGCGATCACCACCACCACTGCCACTGCCGCGCTTCGCAACCCCACGAAGCAGGAGGACGTACGCCTTGCAGCAGCGGGCGTGTGTTTCGCCTTGGCCCCTCCCCCGCGGGCGGGGAGGGGGGGAGGGAGCTTGTCGCTTCACCCGTACCGCTTCGGCCGTTACAGCTTCAGGACTTCCACCTTGTAGCTGGGCTGCGCGCCGCTGTTGTCGATGATCAGGCCGTGCACGTCGGACTCGAAGCCCGGGAAGCGCGCGTTCTGCTCGCGGGCGATGCGCAGCGACTGGATGATCGGCTCGTCCTGCGCGCCGAAACGTTCACCCGGCATGATCGTCGGGATGCCCGGCGGGTACGGCACCAGCATGGTGCCGGCGACGCGGCCGCTGATCTGGTCGATGTCGACGCGCTCGATCTGCCCCTGCACCAGGTGGTTGTACGCTTCGGCCGGGGTCATCACCGGCTCGGGCAGGTCCACGTACATCTCGCGCATCACTTCGGCGACGCGGAACTCGTCGTTGAAGGCGTGCAGCGCGGCGCACAGGTCGCGCAGGCCCCAGTCGGCATAGGCCACCGGGTGCTCCTCGACCAGGCTCGGCAGTGCGCGGGTCAGCGGTGCGTTGCTGTCGTAGAGGTCCTTGAAGGCCAGCAGTTCGGTGACCAGGGTGCTCCATTTGCCCTTGGTGATGCCCATCGAGAACAGGAACAGCACCGAGTACAGGTTGGTCTTCTCCACGGTGATGCCACGTGTCCACAGGAACTTGCTCAACACCGCGGCGGGAATGCCCAGCTTGCCCATGGTGCCGTCCATCGCCAGGCCGGGCGTGAGCAGCGTGACCTTGACCGGATCGATCAGCACATAGTCGTCGGCGAGGTTGTCGAAGCCATGCCAATGGGCGTCCGGGCGCAGGTACCAGTCCGGGCGCGAGGTGGTCAGCGGCTTGTCGCTGTCGGCCTGGCCGATGCTGCGTTCCACGCCGTCCGGCTGCCATACCTTGAACCACCAGTTATCGCGGCCGAGGTCCTGGCTGACATGCAGCATGGCGCGGCGGAAGGTGACGGCTTCATCGTGCATTTCCTGCACCAGCGAGCGGCCGGCCTCGCCTTCCATCATCTTCGAGGCGACGTCGCACGCGGCGATGATGCCGTAATGCGGGCTGGTGGAGGTGTGCATCATGAACGATTCGTTGAACCGCTCCGCATCCAGCTCGCGGGTGGCCGCGTTGCGCACGTGGATCATCGATGCCTGCGAGAACGCGGCCAGCAGCTTGTGCGTGGAATGGGTGGTGAAGATGATCGCGTCCTGCTCGCGCGGCTTGCCCTTGGCCATGCCGTAATGGTTCTCGTAGAACGGATGGAACGCGGCGTAGGCGTACCAGGCCTCGTCGAAGTGCAGGTAGTCCACGGCGCTGCCGAGGTTGTCGGCGATCTTCTCGGCGTTGTAGCACAGGCCGTCATAGGTGGAGTTGGTGACCACCGCAATGCGTGGCTTCCCCCCCGGCTTGGCCGCCTTGCTGGCGAGCGGGTTGGCCGCGATCATCTTCTGCAGCCCCTCGCCGGAGAACTGGTCCAGGCTGATCGGGCCGATGATGCCGTGGGCGTTGCGGCTGGGGGTGAAGTACACCGGGATGCCACCGGTCATGATCAGCGAGTGCAGCAGCGACTTGTGGCAGTTGCGGTCCACGAACACGATGTCGCCGCGTGCCACGGTGCCGTGCCAGACGATCTTGTTGGCGGTGGAGGTGCCGTTGGTGACGAAGAAGGTGTGGTCGGCGCCGAAGTTGCGCGCCGCCTCGGCCTCGGCATCGCGGATCGGGCCGGTGTGGTCGAGCAGCGAACCCAGTTCCGGCACCGAGACGGAAAGATCGCTGCGCAGCGTGTTCTCACCGTAGAACTGGTGCAGCGCACGGCCCACCGGTGACTTGGTGAAGGCCACGCCGCCGGCATGGCCGGGGGTGTGCCAGGAGTAGTTCGACTCGGCGGAATGGTGGATCAGCGCCTTGAAGAACGGCGGCAGCAGCTTGGCCATGTAGTCGTCGGCGGCACGCATCACCTGGCGGGCGATGAAGCTCTTGGTGTCCTCGAACAGGAAGATGTAGCCGTGCACGTACTTGAGCAGCTTGCTCGGCACCTTCTCGATGGTGCGGCGCTCGCCGTACAGGAACACCGGCAGGTCGGCGCGGCGCGCGCTCTGCTCGCGCAGGAACGCGAGCAGCTGCTGGAACTGGTCGTCGTTCTCCTCGGTGCCGTCGATGGAGATCAGCACCGCCGACGCGGCCACGTAGGTGCGCGCGCCGGCGCGGGCATCGTCCAGGGTCAGGCCGCACAGCACGCGCTGGTCGTTGCTGCGCAGCTCTTCCACCAGGGCGCGGATCAGGATGCCGCCGATGCGCGGCGATTCGTAGTCGTTGTCGATGACAATGACCGGGTAGTCCAGGGACTTGAAGTACACGTTGATTCTCCTTGTCTAACTCAGGAACGCTGGGCGCCGGCGCTGATCGCCGAGGCCTCGCGGGCGCGCTGCCGCTGCTGGCGGCGCTCCTCGCTGAAGAAGGGATAGAACACGGTGATGAACAGCACGAACAGGAACGCGTACTGCACGATGGTTCCCGACGAGCCGTAGATCGCCCACAGGCAGTAAACGACGGTCAGGCTGGTCAGGGTCCAGAACGCACCGGTGTGGACCAGGGTGTGCGAGCGCTCGACCACGAAGTAGCAGGCCACGCACGAGTAGATGTAGGGCAGCAGGGTCAGCACCACCGCCGTCGATGTGATCACGTCGAACTGCGCCGACGCGGTTTCCGAGGTGGAAGTGACCAGCACCGCCAGGGTCATCAGCACGGCCACGATCAGCACGCCCTTGACCGGTACGTCGTCCTTGTTGGTCTTGCTGAAGATGCTCGGGAACAGGCCGTCATCGGAGGCTGCCTTGGCGCTCTGTGCGGTCAGCAGGATCCAGCCGCCCAGCGAGCCGGCAGCGCCGATGAAGGCACACAGGCTGACCAGCGCACCGCCCCAGCCACCGACGGCATTGGCCGCGGCCAGCGCGAACGGCGCATCGGAGGTCTGCAGTTCGCCATTGGGCACCATGCCCATGATCACCGAGGAGCTGGCGATGTAGGCCACCGCCGCCAGGAACACGCCGGCCAGCGTGGCGCGGGCGACGTTCTTCTCCGGGTTCTCGACCACGCCGGCGGTCACCGAGGCCGACTCCACGCCGATGAAGGCCCACAGCGTCAGTGCCGCGGCGCTGGAGATGGCGCCGAAGTTGGACTCACCCGAGACGTTGTAGGCGCCCTTGAAGATGGCCGGGTCGAAGAAAAACCAGCCGAAGATCGCGATACCCAGGATCGGGATCAGCGCGAAGCTGGTGGTCACGGTCTGCACGCGGGTGACGAACGCCGGGCCGATCACGTTGGCGAAGCTCAACGCCCATACCAGCACCAGCACCGCGATGGAGCGCGGGATCGGGTCGGACAGGATCGGGAAGAAGTAACTGAAGTAGCCGACCGCCGCGATCGGGATGGCGACGTTGCCGATCCAGTTGGCGAACCAGTAGATGGTGTTGGTCTGGAAGCCCATGTACGGGCCGAACCAGTCGCGTGCATAGGCGTAGGGGCCGCCGGCCTGCGGGGCCAGTTTGCCGAGCTTGGCGAACACGAAGGCGAGCAGCAGCGCGCCGGCGGTGGTGATCAGCCAGCCCCAGATCGAGGCGGTGCCGATCTTGGCCAGGCTGGCGGGCAGCAGGAACACGCCCGAGCCCATCATGTTGCCGGCGACGAGGAACGTCGCGCCGACTACGCCGATTTTTTTCTGACCTGCCATGGGTGTCTCCTTTCACCGGCATTGCCGATGTCTGTCCGGAAGGGAAGGGCGTGGGTGGGATTGCGTTGCTGGCGGCCGGGCGGTGAGGGCGGGTCCGGCCTGCGGCCTGGGTTACTTGATGAAGCTGTATTGCAGGCTGCCCTGCAGGCGCAGGGTGTCGGCGCTGCGTCCGTCCTGCAGCTGCTGTTGGCCATAGAGCAGTTCCATGCCCATCGTCCAGGACGGCGCCGGGCTCCAGATCAGGTTCAGCGCGCCATAGCGGCTGCGCCGGAATGCATCACTGGCGAGCGCGTCAGCGTCGTCCATGTGCAGTTCGCCGTAGATCAGGTTCGAGCGCCACATCTCCGACCAGTAGTGGGTGTAGCCGAAGAAGCCGCCGTACAGCGGCAGTGCCATGAGCCGGCCGTCGGCATTGATCGCCGCGTCCAGGCCCGAACCGGTCAGGTCGGCGGTGTAGCGGCCCATGCCCTTGCCGCCGAGCAGCCCGAACAGCAGCAGGTCGCGCTCGGCGACGGCGAACGAGCCGCTCAGCTGCAGGCCGCCGCCGAAGGTGCGGTCACTGCGGCCGTCGTCGTCGTAGCCGAGGCTGCGCGCCACCGCGCCCAGCTGCAGGTGCCCCCAGTTGCGCTCCATGCGTGCGACCAGGCTGACGTCGGGGAAGCGGTCGGCACTGATGTCCGAATCGCCGGTGTTGGCCAGCTGTGCATCCGGGTCTTCGGCGGCGATGGTCAGGCTGTTGCCCTTGCCCAGCGCGAAGCTGTGGTGGATGCCGGCCACCAGCAGGTAGCCGGCGCCGCCGGGGCCGGCGAAATCCAGCGTATCGGGCAGCGAGTCGGCATCCATGAAGGTGGAGTAGCCATAGCCGGCGTAGGTGTTGCCCAGCTGTCCGTAGGCATGGCGCAGGCGGAACTGATAGCTGTCGCTGCTGCCGAAGAAGTCGTTCTCCAGGTAGAAGCGCAGGTTGCCATGGCTGGTCGGGCGACGCGCTTCGAAGCTGAAGCGGGTCTGCTTGGCGTGCATGTCGAAATGCGAGACGTCGCGGTGCGGACCGCCCACCGGAATGGAGGAGGTGACGAACTGTTCGGTGTCGCCCGCGGCGCGGCCATCGGCGATCGCATCGAGCTTGGCGTAACCGCCCAGGCGGATCATGGTCTCGGTGCCGGGGATGGCGAAGAAACCCTTCAGCTCCGGATCGGTGGGAGAGGGCGCATTGTCCGGTCGGGATGCCGCGGTGGACGGGTCGGCGACCGAATCACGTGGCGGCAGCTCCGATTGCGTGGTGGCCGCCGAACGCGACGGGGACAGCTGCGCGATCGATGTGGCGGCGGCTGCCGGCGGGGTGGTGACTACGGACGAGGCGGGTGCCGTTTGTGGCGCTGTCGCAGGCGCGGGGGTACCGCTCTGTGCCTGGGTGCCCTGTCCGCGCTCCAGCGCGTTGAGGCGTTCGGTCAAGGCCTGCAGATGGTTCTGCACCTGCGTGATCTCTTCGCGCAGGGTGGCTACCGAATCCTGTGCGCTGGCCCATCCGGGTGCCAATGCAAGGGCCATCGCAATGGCAAGTGTTCGTGGTTTCATCGCCCGATCCAAGGAGAAAAAAGCACCACGCGCAACCGGGTCGAAGCCGGGTCGAAGCCGGTCGCGGTGTCTGCATCCGCCTGTTAACGCATCGCCCGACAGTTCCTGATGTGCGGCGATGCGCCCGGGTACCGTTATCCGAAAAGCGATGACGGAGGTGTGAACAATCCGTGAAAAAACGTGTAATGTGCGCTGATTGCGCTTGTTCGCCGGTCAACCCCGGATGTCCTGCTGAGATCGGCGTTCGCAAGTGAGAGTGTGAGTGATATGTGACGGAAAAGTGCCGGGTGCGGCGCGCCGGGCCTGTCGCAAAATGCGACGCCCGGTGCCGGCTCAGTGCGTGGATTCCTCAATAACACCCTGCGCCAGTGGAACGCGAGAGCCATCGAGCAGGCCGCGGCTGAGCGCGCCGTTCTCGATGAACAGCAGCTCGGCATTGCTGCCTTCCTTTATGTCGGCATCGATGGCGATGATGCGGCCGTCATGGAACGTGCTGACGTGCGGCATCGAGGTATGCCCGACCACGATGCGCTGCAGGCCGAGCTGATCGAGCACGCCCTGCACGCCAGGCGTGTCCAGGCGCCCGTCGAAGTAACCGCGGTACCAGATCGGGCTGGTCTTGCCGTCATACAGCGGCGCGGTGCCCGGATCGGCCTTGACCTCGGCGCGCGGGCGCCCCAGCGAGGCCTGGTAGGCGGCATTGGTGCGCGCCGGATCCAGTGCCAGTGGCAGCGCTTCGGGGGCGATGCCGCCATGCAGGAACAGCGTGTCGCCGACGCGCAGCAGCACCGGGCGGGTGCGCAGCCACTGCCCGATCACGCTGTCGGCGGCATACAGCTCGGGGTAGCTGCGGCCCAGCAGCTGCGCGCTGCGCAGGTACTTGGGATTGACGTAACGCAGGTCGTCGTACAACACAATCGTCTCGTGGTTGCCGAGGACGAAATGCACCGCGCCACCGGCGGCCGCGGCCTGCTGCTGCAGGCGGTACAGCAGCCAGAACGCCTCGGTCACCTGCGGCCCGCGGTCGAACACGTCGCCGGCCACCACCAGCGTGTCGGTGCCGAGCGTCCAGTGATCCTGTGCGTCGATGACCCGGTGCGCGCGCAGCAGCCGCACCAGCAGGTCGTACTGGCCGTGGATGTCCGACACCGCGACGATGCGCGGCGCCGCCGGCGGGATCGCCAGCGCAGGCGTCGTCGGCGGACGCAGCGCCAGCGGATGTGGATAGCCGCATTCGACCGGCAGCGTGCCGTCGCCATCGCCGAGCTGGCGGGAGATCACCTTGTCCTCGCAGATCCAGCGCGCCTGCACGCCGCTGCCGTCGCGGAACACATAGGGGCCATCGGCATCGACATGCTCGGCGGGGGCGGGGACTTCGCGGGCGCTGGCGGCCAGCGGGGTTCTCGGTGTTGTTCTTTGACGAGTCCGATGGAAAGCCGGTCGTCCATGTTTCGCTGAACGGGCACGTGGCATGCCTGACCATCCCCAGGGGGACTCGCTACTACGTCGCCAGCACGCTGCGCGGCGAACTCGTGCGTGTGGCCCAGGTGCTGGAGGTGGACCATGAGTAAGTCCGTTCACTACTGCGAAAACTGCGGCAGCCAGGACGTGGAAATCATGGTCTGGGCCATGTGGAACATCCAGGACCAGGCCTGGGAATTCACCAGCGACGACGGCGCAGGACCGACCTACTGCAATGCGTGCGAACTGCACGACGTAAGGGTTGTTCACGGCACGAAGGAAAGGGCGGATGACGTAGCCAGGGCGTACGCGGACCAAGGGGAGGATGGCGATGAAGAATGAAGCGCAGCTGCCAGCAGGGAATTTGGTTATGAATACCCCGCCCCCAGCGCTTTCCAACGCCGATCTGGTAGCTCGAGCCTTGGAGGCCTTTGGATCTTTGGGTTGGGACGAGCCAATGAGAATCCTCGTGGGACATTTCATTGTTGCCGACTTGGTCATGCTCGATAACGTGAAAACGCTGGACGCAATAAGCAGGAACGAGTCCAAAGAAGCACTCATCCGTTGGATTGTCTACCGCTTCTGCGGCGTACTGCCTGTGGGTGTTGATATTCACGAGCGCACCCTTTGGCTGATCGAACTCTGCCAAGAAGGCGAAGACGAGAAAGCGTTGCGTCTCTTGGAGAACGGCGCTGATATTGACTTGAAGCTGCCTGGGGTTTGGCCGGCATGGCGATACGCGAAGAAGAACCGGGAGCGATTGCCCCAGACGTGGTCGTGGATGAAGCGCAAGCGGCTGGGTGAAGTTGCGTGCAGGCGGCGGGTTGAGATGGTGGCAGCGGCGTCTAGGATGGTTCTCTAATGCGAACCGGTACGCAGAAAGCCGGGAAATGCAGTCCGAGGTCCGGGGTTGCAAAGTGGCAAAAACAACCCCGGACTGCACAAAAAACCCCTGTGAAACAGCACTGTGTCCGGGGTGTCCGGGGTTGGAGCCGTTTCAAAACTTTTAGCGAGAAAAAGGGCTGCTGAGCGCGTTGAGCTCGTTGGCAGGTCCGTTGGATTCGCCATTGGGCCACTCCATCAGGTCGAGAGCGCGACCCAAACGCAGCGCCGCATCCGAGACGGCGGTGTGCAGGAGGGGCGGAAATTCTTCCGTCATGTCGGCCTCGATCGAATCGCTGTGACTCGCAGCAAACGCTTGACCACGCCTGTCTAACAAGGTGCCTTGTACGGTCCGCACACCACCAACCGGAGCACCTTTCGATGGCAGACAATACCGATGACCGAGGGCCCCAGGACCGTGCGCGTGTAGCAATGGGACAAGACCATGAAGTGCGGTACTGGTCCGAAAAGTTCGGCGTAAGCAAGGAGAAGCTGCAGGAAGCGGTGGATGCCGTCGGCAACTCCGCAGCAGCCGTCGAGGAGTACCTCTCCGGACGCTGACAACGGGCCGCCGGTGCCGGCGATGCCCTAGCCAGTCGATGGAATGGAAAGCGGCGCCGCGACTAATGGCCCGTCGTCGTAGCGTTTCACCTGGTCCAGTCGTTGGCCCGCGACGGTCGGATGCGAACGTCGCGCGGCCAGAGTGCGCCAGCCATGCCACGCCACGCCCGCCGAACGCCGGCCATCAGCCCGGCGTCCGGGCGGGCGGCGGTTACCTGCAGCGCGCACTCTCTCCGAGATGTCCGCCGAGTTCCGTATACATCGCACCCTTTGTCCTGAGACCTGCTATCTGAGACGGTCGTGCTTGAAACCGTCCACATTGAATTCGGCAACGAGCGCGCCTTCCTGGAAGATGTCCACTTCTATCCGGACCGTCTTCGCCTTCCCAAGGCGCTGTACGAAGTCGTTATAGCCCGGAATGAACACGGTATCCGCGCTGTTGTCGGCTGGCTCCGTCCCGGTGAGGGTCCTCATCGGACCATCATCAAAGCGCACTCGCACACGGCATCTGTCGAAACTGTGGCAGAGGATCTGCCCGTGCTCGATGCTGAAGATGACGTCATTCCCGTGGCGAGGGTGACGCCGGAGCGTCAGTGTCGCGTGCTGGCGCTCGTTGTACGGGAAGCCGAACTGGAAGCTGTTTGTACTGCGAACCCGGGCCGACTTGGATTGGCGACCACTCATGTCGTCCGTGCGGGTCAAGTAGCTCCACTGGGCGCCGCGGCTTTCTTCGACAATCTCGGCCTCCAGTTGGGCGATCAGCGCCTCAGCTCGTTGGCGGTCAGGCGCCGTGGGATGGCGGGCGACAAGAAGGCGGGCCGACGCTAGCCGGGCGCGTCTGTTTGCCCCTTCGTCATCGATGGCACGCACAAGGCTCGCCAGCTCGGCTGCCGGATCTGGGGGAGAAGGTGTAACTGTTTGTGTCGCAGGCGCCGTAGCGCTTTGTGTGCTGTCCGTCATCATTGCGCCCACGACGGCGACGAGGATCATGACGGCCATGATGGCGACCAGAATTTCCGGCCATCTGAGGGGTTGCTTGGTGAGCCCTTGCTTGGACGGCTGATGGGGCGGAGGTGTGGCGACAGGGGCCACGCTCGACGCGTGTGCAGGTACGCGGCCTACATGTTCCGCATCCGCCGGTAGGCCGCAGTGAGGGCACGCCGGCGCCTTGTCGCTGATTTCCCTACTGCATTCGGGGCACCTGATGAGGGCCATGGTCTCTCCTTAGTCCGTCCCGGTTTCGTCCAGTGAAGCTCTTTCAGGTTCCTGTCTTGCGCTCGTTGTCGGTCGCCAAAAGATCGTTCGGTCGCAGCAAGCCGAGCACGGACACACGCCAGCGCAGCTGCGTGACGGGAGCGCCATCACCGTGCTGTTTACCGACGTCGAGGACCACGGCGTGCTGACGGCCCTCGTGCGTCGGCGACCAAGTGGCGCCCACGCGCTGTTGTAGCCCCAACTCGGCAAGGCGCTGGTTCACTTCGCGAGCCGTCTGTCCTAGATGTCGGCCGAGTTCGGTCGCGCTGAAGTGCACATCGTCCGAGCGCAGGCCGACAACGCCCAGCAGGGCGACGGGATCGATGCCGCTGGTGCGTTGGACCGCGCGAGCCGCCGACAGGATGGCCTGGTTGCCGTCGAGTCCGCACTGGACAGCCAGAGCCCGCGCCGCGGCGAATTCGGGCAGCAGGGAGGCGATCCGCTGGCTGGTGGCCTGTGCAAGGCGGGCCGCCAGTGCCGGGTCCAGCCATCCAGCGTAGGCGAGGGCAATCGGCAGGGGGTGCCAGGTCCCGGGCGGCGCGGCTGCCACACCCAGCTCGCTGTAGGCCCGCAGGCCGGCGTCACTATCGAGGAAGGCCGCGGGCGCACGGGCGGGGGCGCCGCCGGCCAAGGCATGCAGCTGGCCGAGGTCGCAGCGTTGCTTGTGGTCGATCTCGAACACGTCGTGCACCTCGTGTGGCGGGTTAGGGAGCGCCAGGGGCAGGGGGAACGGAACTCTCGACAGCCGGTCTCGCCGCCGCTGCGTCGCGCACGGCCGCGGCGAGCTTGCCGATCTCGGCGTGCGCCGTGGCCAGGTGGCTCGACATCTCCTTGAGCTTGCCCTCCACCTCGGACTTGGCGTCTTGCGCCCGTGCGAGCAGCTTGGCGTTGAGCTCCAACTGCATGTCCAGGCGGTTGCGCGCCTTCTCGGTCGCGGCGAGGCGGTCTGTCGCGGCGGTGGCTTCCTCTCGGATCGCTGCAAGCTGCTGGCGAAGCTGGCCTTCAATGTCCCGATGCCGTGCCTGTTCGGCCGCACGCTCCTGCTGCAAGGCATCGAAGGCCTGCAACGCCGCCTCGAGCCGCACCTGGGTCTCGCCGCGGGCCCGCTGGACATTGGCCAGGTTCTCGGCAGCGGCCCGTGCCTCCTGCTGCGTGTGGTCGCGAAGTGTGGCGAGGGCCTCGTGCGCAGCGGCAAGGGCACCGTCCCGGTCGGCGAGTTCCTGGCGTACGGCCTGGAGTTCCGCCTGCAGACGCGCGCGGCTGGCAGTGAGCTCGCGCTCGAGTTCGTCGGCACGCGACAGGGCCGCGGTGCCGGTGCGCGCGGCCTCGAGGAGCTGGTGCTGGAGCGCGTGCACGCGCTCCTCGGCCTCGGTCAGGCGCGTCCCCAGGTGGGTGATGTGGTCTCGCTGGGTCTGCTCGCGAACCTCGAGATCACGTTCGCGCCGCGCAAGATCCTGCTCGACGTGATCCAGGCTGGCCTGCCGTTCGTCGAGAACCTGCTGCTGGCGCTTGGATTCCGACTGGATCCGTTCCATATTCGCGTTGGCGAAGGACTCGAACTGCTGCGCCATCCGATGGGTCGCGATGGCCTGTTCGGGGGGCACGCCATCCAGGAGCTGGCTGATGCTACCGCTGTACGTCGACCACCACTCGTCGAGGTAGCGTTGGATGACAACCGGGCTGCCCCGCGTGCTGCCGTCCTGCTTGTCGCTCGACAGAAGCTGGCGGATCGAGACATGGGTCGGCGTGCGCCCGGCGCGCACCAGGCGGCCGATGACGGCCCAGACTTCTTCCTGCTGTATAGACGCGGCGCGTCCCATCCGAACGATTCCCCGTAACGCGTGACCGCGCTGACGGCGCCACCGTACCTGCTTTTGGCCTTTTTTGCAAGCGTAAAACGCTACGTATTACGTTATACAGATACGTCTGACAATGGATACTGTAGGACGTAGAAAAAACGGATAGAATTCCGTCCGTCCAGCCAGTGCTGGATCCGCTAAAGGGGTCGTAGTGCGGCCACGTCGCCGCCGAGGAGCAAACAGGATGGGAATCGACACCACCCAGGAACATCAAGCGCTGCTGCAGTTCCAGTCGCCGGCCGACGCTGCGGCGTTCGCCGATCTACTCCGCGCCTGCACAGCCGACGATACGCTCGTTGCAGAGTTCGATCGCCTGACAGGTTCGAATCTACGCCTGGAAGGCGGACCCCTCAATACCGCAATCGACCGCTCGTCGGGGCGCACGGAGACGGAGCTTCAGCGCTTCGCCGCGTTCGTTTACGACGTCGTCTGGTCCAGGCTCCCGGATAAGCCGGGCTCAGCATGCGCTTGACACCGGGCCGACAGGTGTTCGGTCTCGAGCCCACGGTGCTGAGAACTGGTGTGCAAAAGCTCTTGGACCGGTGCGACCCCGACCACCCGCAGTTCAAGCCGGCGGACCTTGTCGCAGCGCTAGGGTGCCCGCGCACGGCGGCGGAGCTGCTCCCGCGGTTACAAGCCGCTGGCATGGTCAGCGCCGCCAATGAGCCGGGCGTCTTCAAAGCAGAGCTTCCCTTGATCCGTATCGGCGCTGCGGCGCTCAATCATGGGGTTCAGCCGAGATACGCGTAAAAATGCCCCACAGAACTCAAATAATTCTTTCGTCGTAATAACTTAGCCGATATTTTTCTTCTCGGCCGGTTGCGCCAGAAGATCGAGCGTCGGGCACGGTGCGCCTGTCACCACGTGGCGACACTCCTCCACCAAATGCTCAAGGTCGACTTCCAATTGTCGTAGCTCATCCAGACGCCGCCGTACCTCGGCCAATTTCTGTTCGGTCAGCCGCCGAGTCTGCTCGCAAGCGCGTTGGCCTTTGACCTCCAACAGCCCCGCTATCTCGTCGAGACTGAACCCCATCGCCTGTGCTCTGCGAATGAACTGAAGTCGGCCGACTTCGTTGGGCCCGTACCGGCGGACGCTGCCCATTGGGCGCTCAGGCTCCGGCAGCAGGCCTCGCCGCTGGTAGTAACGGACCGTTTCGACATGCACACCAGCGGCCGCGGCCAGCCGGCTGATTGTCATTACGTGGGTGGCCATCAGCTTGACTCCGTACTTAGGTACGGAGATTATCATGCCGGTATGGTCCAACCTCCCCCACAGTCCTCCCTGCCCGCCCTCTTGGGCGCCGCCGTCGCGGCCATTGGCGCGTCCGTGTGTTGCGTCGTGCCCCTGGTGCTGGTCCTGTTGGGTATCAGCGGTGCCTGGATCGCCAATCTCACTGCCCTGGACGCGTGGCGTCCGTGGTTCAGCGCGGCCACGTTGGTGTGCCTGGGCTGGGCGTTCTGGATGCTCTATGGCCCGGCCTCGCGCTGTCGCATCGACGGCGCCTGCGTCGATCCCTCGCGATTGCGACGCCGCCGGCGCTGGCTATGGATCGCTACCGGCCTGATCGCTCTGCTGCTGCTCTTTCCCTACTACATCGGTTGGTTCCTGTAGGAGTCCCACATGCGCAAGATTCTTCTCAGTTTGGTATTCACGGCATGGATGGGCTTGGCTTGGGCGGCTACCCCTAAGCAGGTCGTCCTGCAGGTGGAGAACATGACCTGCCCGGCGTGCAGCATCACGATCGAAAAGGCGTTGGATACAGTGCCGGGCGTGACGGCGAAGCGTATTGACACCCGAGCCGCCACCGTGACGGTGGCATTCGATGCCGAGCGCACCAACGCGGCCGCCATCGCGAAGGCCATCACCGACGCCGGTTTTCCAGCCACTGCAAAGGCGAAAGCGAACGGTGGCTGAGGTGCAGTTGCAAAGCACGCTCACGTGCCCGACATGCGGGCACCAGGCGACCGAAACCATGCCCACTACGGCGTGCCAATTCTTTTACGAGTGCTCGGCCTGCCACACGCTCCTGCGCCCGAAAACAGGCGATTGCTGCGTGTTCTGTTCCTACGGCACGGTACCGTGCCCGCCCATCCAGCAACATAGTCCCTGCTGTGGCAGTACCGGTTGACCCACGCTACGCCGCCAGGGCCAGCTCGATTTCGTACGGTTCCGGAAGCGCGTCCACGTCGATCAGGTAATCGCCGAACCGCTTCACGTGGCTGGTCACGTAGGGACTGAGCGCCGCCACGTCCTCCGGGGTGATCTTCCAACCCGCTCGCATCAGCGTCTTGATGATGCGGGTCTGTTCGACCACGTTATGAAAGATGACGGCGTTGGCGACCAGGTCGTTGTACTTGACCGCCTTCTCCTGTTCGAGCGGGTCGTTATCGGCGATCACACCCTCTCCGCCGAAGAAGAAATACTTCGAAAACCCATTATAGGCTTCGACCTTGTTGGTGGAGGCCGTGATCTGTTCGCGTAGCTCGCGATCGGAAATGTATTGCAGCAGGAACAACGTGCGCACCGCAGCACCGAGTGCCCGGAAGGCCTGGTACAGGCGGTTCTTGCGGCTGTAGTTGCCCAGCTTGCGCAGCAGCGTCGAGGCCGCGATCTTGCCGGACTTGATCGATAGCACGACCTGCATCAGATCCTTCCAGTGGGTCTCGATCAGGTCCCAGTCCACATCTTCCCGGAACAGCGCATCGATGTGCTCGTAGCGGCTGTCCTCGTCCGGACGGAAGAACCGGTAGTCGCGCCAGTTGCGGATGCGCGGCATCAGCTGGATGCCCAGCAAGTGCGACAGCCCGAATACCGGCAGCGACTGACCCTGGGTATCGGCATGGACGGTGTCGGGTTGGATGTCGGAGGTGTTCTTCAGCAGCCCGTCGATGATGTACACCGCTTCCCAGACGCCGCACGGGATGAAGTGACTGAAGAGCGCCACGTAGGTGTCGGACACATGGTGATAGGCAATGCCGCCGTAGCCGCCATAACGGATGTGGTACGACGCCAGCAGGTTCTGGTCGTACAGGTCGTACTTGGTGCCGTCGGCCGCGGCGCGCTTGCCATCGCCCCAGAATTTGGGAAGCTGCAGGCCGGCGTAACTGTTGATGATGTCGCGGCAGGCCGCTGCCAGCTTGTTCGCATCCACGTGACGGCGATTGACGAACGACAGCATGTGCGCCGACGCAGCGTCTCGCAGATGCCGTGCGGCCTGGGCCGGGCCGAGGTTGCAACCATAGGTAAACGCCGTCAGCACGTAGCGTTCGGTGGGCTGGTCGATCTTGGTGTCGGACCCGGACAGCGGTCCGAAATGCCGCGGCCAGCGGGTCCAGTGCGCCACGTCACAGAGGATCTCGATGACACTGCGCTCGCGCAGGCGGTCGAGGATCGCGGTCTCCAGGGCGCGAGCGCCGCTGCTCATGTCCTTGGCCTTGTGGCGCTTGAGCACCGGAAACCCGTCGTCGCCGATGATCACCTGGCCGTTCTCCAGGTAACCCTGATCCGTCAGGTCCGCGACTTGCATCAGCTTGGACTGCAAGGCATTGACGAATCCCACCGCGGAGGCCGGTAAACCCACTTGGCGACAGTAGTCGTCCAGCAACGGCTCGCACTGCTCCCAGGGCAGCAACTGCTCGCGGTAATCGGCGTAGGTTTCCGAACCGCGCACGGCCACGTCGCCGGATTTCAGTTCGTTGGCCAGTGAGGAGAACACGCACACCTCGAACAGGCGGCGGTGGATGCGTTCCTCGCCCTGCTCGGTGCGGTGGGTGATGGTCTTTCGCCAGAGCTGGGTCGTGAACGCCAGATCGACCGGTTCGTCCAGCCAGTCGCCGCGGGCACGCTCCTGCGACAGGATCAGCTCGATCGCGTCGATCAACGAACGGTCTTCGGTGGTGGATTCCAGGTCCAGCATGCGCACCATGCGCAGGATGGTGGCGCGGTGGCTCTTGTAGAACGGCCACAGCAGCGGCAGGTGGTTGTCGCCGCTGTGGGCGGCGATGGCATCGCAGTCAGCCTGCAGGGTCTGGACGCCCCCGCGCGTGCTGACCAGGCGGCGAATCTCCCGTCCTGCGTCGGTGTCGCCCGGGTGACGGTCGAGCACCTGGATCACATCCGACATCGTGGCGACGATGGCCTCGGTCTTCTCGCGGTAGCGCGCACGCAGCCGCTCCAGTTCCTCCTTGCCGCGGTTGTGGAGATTGCCCATGCGTTTGATGAACATCTCAGCTAGGTCGTCGCGGGTCTGCACCCGGGCGCGATGGATCAGGCACAGCAGCAGCGCGTGTCGTTTGGCCGGGCCGAAATCGCGCAACTCGGCAGCGTCCAGTACCCGGGCTTCGGCGGCGAAGTGCTTGCGCTTGAGTTCCGGCACGTCCGCCAGGTGCCGTTCGCTGCCGACCAACTCGTCCAACGCCGCGATGTGGTCGAGCAGTTCCTGGAAGTGCTGCAGAGAAGATCGTTTCGGCAGCCGCTTGATGGCCTGCAGCGGGCTCTTGATGCGAGCGTCGGTGACGACCAGCAGATCGTCCAGCCGTTGCTTCTCGTCCGCCGTCAGCCGCTTGTCGATGAGGGCGAAGTAACGGCCATTGACCAGGGTGCGAACTCGGCGGGCCAGGCGATCCAGGGCGGAGAACGCGGGCAACTCGATCCGGTCGCGTACGAGCTGTTCGATCGCCACATTGATCAGGTCGGCCGGATTGTCCATGACGGCGGCGGCTTCATGGATGGCACGGGCCGCCACGTCGAGGCCGCCGTCGGCATAGGCCCGGACCTGCAGATAGGCCCGGATCCGCTGGAAATAGCGGTAGCGCTTGTTCGGCGCGATGTCGGCGGGCTTGATCTGGACCCGGAACCGCAGCGCATTGCGGAGGTGCCGGATGACCCCTGCGGGCACTTCATCGATTGCGGGGAAATAGCCCAGTCGCTGGAAAGATTTCAGCAAGATTGCCAAGATCAATCGATGGCCGGGTTGCCGGGCATTGTCGGCAATGAAGGTCAGTTCGGCGTCGGTGGGCGTGTAGGCGACGACCAATTCGCGGACGACGGGATT
Organism: Alterluteimonas muca; assembly: GCF_021191595.1. Taxonomy (NCBI): domain Bacteria; kingdom Pseudomonadati; phylum Pseudomonadota; class Gammaproteobacteria; order Lysobacterales; family Lysobacteraceae; genus Alterluteimonas; species Alterluteimonas muca. The sequence continues at coordinate 146,611 of NZ_JAIWPS010000005.1, read as the reverse complement.
GCGTTTGAACTGGGGATACGCGGTCCGTTCGATCGACGCCATTGAAGCCTCATTTGGTCAAGGTGCAGGTAACGCAGGCGGCGGCAGGCTCGCCTCGATACGATGGCGCGCAAATGGGTCGCTGCCGTCGAGGTAGCGCATCGCCGAGTGCACGTCGCGCCAGCCGACGTATTCCATCAATGCTTTCACGTCCCAGCCGTTCGCGTTGGCCCAACCGGCGAACCCGCGACGCAGGGAGTGGCTGCTGTACTCCTCCGCATCCGGAAGCCCGGCGGCGGTCAGCAGGCGGCGCAGCAGCGGGATCAGGCTATTCGGGTGCAGCGGCGTCTCGCTCACACGCCCCCAGCGGTCGATGCCGCGGAACAGCCGCCCCTCCGTCAGGGCGGCCGTGGTCGTCCAATCCACGATCGCAGTCACCGGGCACAATCGCGATAGCGCCGGCACCTTGTAGGTGGTGCCCAAGGCCTGACGGTCGCCTTTGCTGCGCGACAGGAAACAGGTCATCCCTTCGCCAGGGACCAGGTGCAAGTACTCGACTTGCACGCGGATCAGTTCATCGCCGCGGAAGCCGCGCCAGAAGCCGAGCAGGATCAGGGATCGGTCGCGGCGATGGCGCAGTTCGTCCGCGCGATCGCCGCGTTCGCGGGCGACCGAGATCGCAGTGCGGAGCCAGTCGTCGACCTGCGTCAGTCGGGTCAGTTGTAAAGGCTCGGCCTGCTTCTCCACCGAGGGGTGCACCGTCTGGATGCCCTTGAGCACTTTGCGCACCAATGGCGCGCGGGTGGGATCGACGAACCCGTGCTCGCGATGCCAGGACGCCAGCGCAGCTAGCCGCTGTCGGAGCGTGTTGTTCGCCAACAGCGCGGCGTGATCGGCCAGATAACGGGCCACGCTGTCCGGCGTGGCTGGCAGGTGGCCGCCCCATTCGACCTCGAAGTGCCGCAGCGCCGAGGCGTAGCTGCGCTGCGTGTTCTCGCGTTCGGCGGCCTTTAGGTACCGTTCCAAGGTCATGGGCGGCACCCCGGATCGGCGCACGAAGTCACATCGTGGCCCGTGTGCCGCAGTGCCCCCAGGATGGTGCATGTTCCGCGCTCGCCGCCAGCGCACTGGGCAATCACTCGCTCCAGTTCGCCCGCCATGCGGGTCAGCGCCTCGATCCGCTGATGGATGTCGGCCAAGTGCACGCGCGCCAGCGCATCGACGTCGCTGCACGACAGCTTCGGATCGTCGTTCAAGCGCAGCAGGCTGCGGATCTCCTCCAGGCTGAAACCCAGTTCGCGCCCGCGGCTGACGAACCGCAACCGCTCCACGTCTGCCAGGGTGTAGGCGCGATAGCCGCTCCCGGTCCTGTTCGGCGATGGGATGAGTCCCACGCGCTCGTAGTACCGGATGGTTTCCAGGTGGCAGCCGCTGGCGGCGGCGGCTTCGCTGATCTTCATGGGCACCCCGCTTGAGTCTGTAGCGGCTACGGACTTTACCCTGAGTCGACCCTCACTGCCACCAGACCAGGGAATCCCGGGAAAAGGGCGCGCTGTGGATTGCACTGGTGCCGAATGCCGCGATGGCCTTCATTGGCTGGAGGATTGCCTAACCCTGTGGCCTGGCCGCCAATGGACTGGATCTGCTAGTGGACGCAACCGGTGTATGCGATCGAGCTGATCGCGATTGAAGTCTTGATATTGGCTAACGGAGTTGGTGATGTCTGATTGCGGCGACTGTGGAAATATCGTGGATGTGGCGTCGATGCAAGCCTCACAGCGACGCACCTTGAAAATCGTGCTGGCCATCAATCTCGCCACCTTCGTCATGATGATGGGCGCGGCTTGGTTCAGCCGTTCTTCCTCACTGCTGTCAGGTGGGCTGGACAACCTTGGCGATGCCCTCACGTACGCGGTCAGCCTGGCCGTCGTTGGCTCGTCCCTGCAGACCAAAGCCAAAGTTGCCTTCCTCAAAGGGCTGCTGATCCTGGGCGCAGCAGTTGCGGTCGCGGCCCAGATCGCGTGGCGGCTCAAGAACCCCGGCGTGCCTGTATTCGAGGCGATGGGACTGGCGGGGGTGCTGAACCTGTCCGCCAACGCATTCTGCCTCTGGCTGCTGACCCCGCATCGAAACGGCGACATCAACCTGTCCTCCGCCTGGGAGTGCTCCCGGAACGATATCTATGAGGGCTGCGCGGTCTTGTTGGCGGCTTTTGCGGTGTGGGTGTTCGGGGCGGGCTGGCCGGACCTGGTAATCGCCTCCGCCTTGCTGCTGCTGTTTCTGCGATCCGCCGTCCGAGTGATGCGCGGTGCGCGGCAGGAACTCCGTGGCACCAGATGCGTGTCGTGCCAGGAAGAGAGTGGCGGGCCTGCAGTCGGTTGAGGTCTTCGACCGGCGTTGTAATTGTATCCGGATACGCGAGCCTGATATTTTGCGAAAGATGTACCGTCCCCTTCTCCGACTGAGAGGTTTTATCGCCGCGCTGCTTGTCGCAGTGATGGTGATCGTGCCTGTGGCCGATGCTTTCGTTTGCTCGTTCGAAGTCGACACTCACGCAACGAGCGATCACGCTGGACCAGCGCCCCAGGATGAGGCTGGTGAGGGCGACGCTCCGGACAGCGCGCATGGTGGTTGTGTCCACAACCATTGCCATCATTCGACAGCCAATTTCTTCGGCAGTGCCGCCGTTGTTTACCCCGCCGCGCACGTCGTTCAGCACGCACAGCATGACCCAGGTCGTGCATCTGCGCTGTCCGAAGGACCGATGAGACCTCCGCAGAGCTGACGTGCCGTGCCCGTCATGACGGGCTCCCACGTCAACTTTTGCTTCTGGAGTTCCCATGCTCACGCAACTTGTCCGACCGCTCCTGGCGGTCGGGTTGCTGGTGACTGCCTTGCTGTTCGCCTCGCCCTCGTTGGCGGTCGAACCGGTCGTCGATACCGCCCCGACCTACGAAGATCTGATCGCTCGACTCGACGCACTGCCGTCATCGCTCGAGGCCGTTGCCCGATACGACGCGGCCGTCGCCCGCGCCGACCAGGCGCGCGCCTTGCCCAACCCCTCCATCGCGTACGACATGGAGCACGTTTACGGCACCGGTCCGTACAACGGCATCGGCAACGCCGAAACGACCCTGTCGATCAACCAACCTCTCGAACTGTTCGGCCAGCGCAGCGCCCGGGTCCAGGCGGCGCGCTCTGACGCCGATGCTGCGGGCCTGCGACGCGAACAAGTCCGCTGGCAGGTCGCAGCTCAGGTGGCGCTGGTCTACGCGGAGGCCGAAGCCGCGGCACGGCGACACGAGCTCGCGGCCGAGGCCCTTTCCCTGACCGAGCAGGATGCGCGCGGGGTCGCCGCCATGGTCGAACAAGGGCGTGAAGCCACCCTGCGGGACATCCAGGCGCAGAGTGAGGTCGCGTCCGCCAGGGCTGCGGTTGATGAGGCCAGCGCCCTTCGGGACGCCGCCTTTGCGCGGCTGTCGGCGATAGCCCTGCTCGACCGGCCGGTCCAGGCCATCGGCGCGAGCCTGCTTGATCGCGCGCCGGGGACGCCGCAAGCAGGCGACGCCGATCCGTTGGCGGTCCAGGTCGCCCAGGCTGAACTCGTCACCGCCGGTCGGCTGGTGACGGTCGAAAGGCGCCGCGCCCGCCCGGATGTCAACGCCTCTCTTGGCATGCGCCGATATCGTGACACCGACGATGAGGCGTTCACGGTCGGCATCGAACTGACCGTCCCGCTGTTCGATCGCAACCGGGGCGGTATCCGCGCTGCCTACGCTGAGGAGCGAGCCGCCGAAGCCCGACTGATCGCGCAGCAGCAGGAAGCGCGAGCAGGCCGGTTTGCCGCCGTGGCGGCGCTTGCCGCGTCCGGCAGCCGCACGCGCGCCGCCGACAACGGCGTCGCAGCCGCCGAAGAGGCCTATCGCCTGTCCCGCATCGGCTTCGAGGCCGGCCGTATCTCGCAGCTGGAACTTCGCAGCACACGTGCGGCGCTGATCGCCTCGCGCAACGCCGCCGTGGACGCGCGGATCGCGCGCGTCCGTGCCGAAATCGACCTGGCGCGCCTGGAAGGCCGCGCCCCGTTTGGAGATTCCCGATGAGAACCGATACCAGGCGACTGATGATGTTCGCCGCGGCGCTCCTGTTCGCCGTCCTCGCAGGCTACGGCATTGCGAAGCTCACCGGCGGGCAGGACGCTGGCCCCAGCCCTGCGGGTCATGTCGACGGTGGCGGCCAAGACGAACATGGCGATGAAGAGGCCGAGGGCGAAGAAGGCTTGGTGGTCCTCACGCAACCGCAGATCGAAGCGTCGGGCATCCAGGTCGTGGCTTTGGGCCGCGGCGGTGGCGGCGAGACACGCCTGAGCGGTCGCGTCGAGTCCGCCGTTGGCGCCCGGGCTGCCGTTGCAGCCTCCGTTGGCGGCCGCGTTGAGCGCGTCGTCGTGGCGCCTGGCACCCCCGTGCGCGCCGGCCAGCCGCTCGCCGTGATCGTCAGCGGCGAAGCGGCGACCATGCGGGCAGGCGCCGATGCCGCACGCGCGGAGGCCCAGGCGGCCCGGTTGGTGTATCAGCGCGACCAGTCCTTGGTCACCCAGGGCGTGGTCGCACGGCAGGAACTCGAAGCCTCGCGCGCGCGCTCGCTGGCAGCCGATGCGGCTGCGCGGGCTGCCGCGGCCCAAGTCGCCGCGGCCGGCTCACCGGATGCAGGCGGCCGCGTGACCATCACCACTCCCGTGGCCGGCATCGTCGGCGCGGTGCAGGTGACGCCAGGCGGCTTCGTCGCCGCGGGTGACCTCGTGGCGAACGTGTCCGATCCTGCGCAGACCGAACTGGTCTTTTCCGCGCCGCCCGCGCTCGCCGCGCAGATCGCGCCTGATGCGCGCATCGAAGTTACCGGGGCCACGGAGAGCTTCAGCGCCGTCGTGATCGGCGTGGCCGCCGACGTACGCGAACAGGGCGGCATGGCGATTATCCGTGCACGCCCTGAATCCGGGACGCTGCCGCCAGCGGGTTCACCGGTGTCCGGTGTCGTGGTGGCGGCAGGCCAGGACGACACGCTGACCGTGCCGGTCGATGCCGTGCAGACGGTGGAAGGTCGCTCGGTTGTGTTCGTGACCGATGAAAAAGGCTTCCGCGTAACCCCTGTGCTCGCAGGCCGCCGCGCAGGCGACCGCGTCGAGATCCTCAACGGGCTGTCGGGCGACGAGCGCGTCGCTGGCAGCAACGCGTTCCTGCTGAAAGCCGAACTCGCCAAGGGCGAGGCCGAACACGGCCACTGAGGACCCGACATGTTCAAGATCATTATCGAAACAGCGGTCCGCTTCCGATGGGCCGTGGTCTTCGCCGCGGCGGTCATCGCTGTCTACGGCTTGTTCCAGCTCGGCAGGCTGCCCGTCGATGCGGTTCCGGACATCACCAACCGGCAGGTGCAGATCAACACCATTGCGCCCGCGCTCGCCCCGGGCCAGATCGAACGCCAGATCACCTATCCGCTTGAAACCGCGCTGGCGGGCATCCCCGGACTGACCAGTACGCGCTCGCTCTCGCGCAACGGGTTCTCGCAGGTCACGGCGATCTTCACCGACCAGACCGACATCTACTTCGCGCGCCAGCAGGTGGCCGAGCGCATGCGCGAGGTGCAGGAGGATCTTCCCGAGGGCGTGACGCCGATGATGTCGCCGGTCACCACCGGCCTCGGCGAGGTGTTGATGTGGACGGTGGACTACGTGCCGTTCGACCCGGCGAACGTCAGTAAGCCGAACGAGCCTGGCTGGCAGGCCGAAGAGGTCTACCTGACTCCGGAAGGCAACCGGCTTGCGACGGCACAGGAGCGCGCAACCTACCTGCGCACGGTGCAGGACTGGATCATCGCACCGCAGATGCGCTCCACCGCCGGCCTTGCCGGTGTCGATACGATCGGCGGCTACGTCAAGGAATACGCCGTCCGCCCGAATGCCGAGCGGCTGGCGGCCTACGGCATCGGCTTGGGCGAGCTGGTTCAGGCGCTGGAACGCGCCAACGTCCAGGCCGGTGCGGGCATCGTCCAGCGCGCTGGCGAAGGCCTGATCGTTCGGGCAGATGCGCTGGCGCAGACCGTCGGTGATCTGGCACAGGCGCCGGTCGCCAATCGCGACGGCCTTGTGATCCGCGTCGCGGACGTGGCCAGCGTCGGCATCGGACAGGCGCCACGGCTGGGTGCCGCGACGCGGGACGGCCACGAAGCGGTGCTCGGGACGGCGTTGATGATCGCCGGCGGCAACAGCCGCACGGTGGCACTCGCGGCCGCGGAGCGCCTGACCGAAGTCAACCGCTCACTGCCCCCGGGCATCGTCGCCGAGCCGGTGCTCGACCGGAGCGTGCTGGTCAATTCCACGGTCAGGACGGTAGCCAAGAACCTGACCGAAGGGGCACTGCTCGTCATCGTGGTGCTGTTTTTGCTGCTGGGCAACATACGGGCGGCGGCGATCACCGCACTGGTGATCCCGCTGTCGTTCCTGTTCGCGGTGATCGGGATGAACCGCTTCGGGATCAGCGGCAATCTGATGAGCCTGGGTGCACTCGACTTCGGCATCCTCGTCGACGGTGCGGTGATCGTGATCGAGGCCACCCTGCTCATGCTCGGCCAGAAACGGGCCGAACTGGGACGCGCACTTTCCGCAGGCGAGCGAGTGGGCGTGGCGATCCGGGCAGCACGCAAGATGGTGCGACCGGCGGCGTTTGGTCAGCTCATCATCCTCCTGGTGTTCGCGCCGATCCTCACGCTGGAGGGCGTGGAGGGCAAAACGTTCCAGCCCATGGCCGCGACCTTCATGCTGGCCCTGGTCGGCGCGTTCATCCTCTCTTTCACCTTCGTGCCGGCGATGGCCGCGCTGTTCGTGCGTGATCCCAAGCCCCGGCCCGCGCCAGCAGCGCCGCCGCGTGAAAAGGACAACAGCCACGAAGGCAAGCACGACGGCGAACACGAGACCCGAATCATCCGTTTCGTGCGCGGCAAGGCCGAACCGGTCATCCGCGCTGCGGTGATGCGGCCGCGCCGCGTGCTGATCGGGGCGGTCGCCATGCTCGCCATCGGCTTCGCCGCATTCGCTTCGTTGGGCCGGGAATTCATGCCGACCCTCGACGAGGGCAACTTGGCGATGCAGGCCTTGCGGGTGCCTTCCGCCTCGCTGGAGCAGTCGCTGGCGATGCAACTTTCGCTGGAGAAAGCCATCACCGGCGAGCCGGAGGTCGAGACGATTTTCACGCGGACAGGCACCGCGGAGGCCGCGATCGATCCGATGCCGGTCAACATCTCCGATAGCGTGATCGTGCTCAAGCCGAAAGCCGAGTGGCCGGACAGGTCGGTGGACAAGGAAGCGCTGATCGGCCGACTTGAGTCCATTGTCGACAAACAGATTGGCAATGCGTTCGAGTTCAGCCAACCCATCGAACTTCGCTTCAACGAGCTGATTTCCGGCGTGCGCACCGACCTTGCTGTGATGGTGTACGGCGACGACTTCGACGTCCTTCAGCCGGTCGCAGAACGTATCTCGGTCCATCTGCGCGGCATCGACGGCGCGGCCGACGTTCGCGTGGAACAGGTTTCTGGCTTGCCTACGCTGACCGTGCGGGTCGATCATGCGGCGGCGGCGCAGTACGGCCTGAGCGCGGCTGACGTCAGCGAGGCGCTGGCGACCGGCGTTGGTGGCACCGCGGCCGGCCAGATCTTCGAGGGCGATCGCCGCTTCGACGTGGTTGTACGGCTTGAAGAGGACGCACGCAACGATCCGGCGCAGCTCGCAGCCTTGCCGGTGGTCGCGCCCGACGGCACCGTGGTGCCGCTGTCCTCGGTCGCGCGCATCGCTGTCAGCGAAGGTCCCAACCAGATCAGTCGCAACAACGGCAGCCGCCGCATCGTGGTCCAGGCCAACGTGCGTGGCCGGGATCTGGGCGGCTTCGTCCAGGAAGCCCAGGCCGCCGTTGCAGACGTTTCCTTGCCTAGTGGCGTCTACTTGGACTGGGGTGGCCAGTTCGAGAACCTGCAGCGTGCCGAAGCACGTTTGGCTCTGGTGATCCCTATTGTGTTCCTGATGATTGGCAGCTTGCTCTACATGGCACTCGGGTCGATCCGCGAGGCAGCGCTGGTGTTCCTCTGCGTGCCCCTGGCACTGGTCGGAGGCGTACTGGCACTGCTGGTGCGCGGCATGCCGTTCTCGGTGACGGCGGCGGTGGGCTTCATCGCGGTCTCCGGTGTTGCCACGCTCAACGGTCTGGTCCTGATGCAGGCCATCCGCGAGCGGCTCGAGGCTGGAGATGCGCCATTGGAAGCGGCGACCACCGGCGCCGCCAACCGTCTGCGCGCCGTGCTCACGACGGCGCTGGTGGCCATCGTCGGCTTCATTCCAATGGCGATCGCGGTCGGTGCCGGCGCCGAAGTGCAGAAGCCGCTGGCCACCGTCGTCATCGGCGGGTTGATCACGGCGACAGTGCTGACGCTGGTGGTGCTGCCCACCTTCGCGGCGCGGGCCATCGCGCATCGTCCGAAGCGGCACGCGACATGACCCCGAATCTGGCCCGGCAAAGGAGTGTTCTGCGGCAGGTCTTGTTATGGAACCTCGCGCTGTTCGCAGGACTGGGGGTGGCAGGCTGGGTGGCCGATTCCAGCGCGCTGCTCGCCAATGCCCTCGACAACGGTTCGGATGCGGCCGTCTATCTGCTGAGCTACCTTGCCCTCGAGCGCCGCCCCACCTGGAAGCGGGGAGCGGCGAACGTGTCGGGGGTCCTTCTGTTGATCTTCGCGGGTATGGTGCTGGCGGACGTGGTCCGGCGATGGATGTATGGGGCCGAGCCGCTCGGCCCCGTCATGATCGGACTGGCGCTCGTCGCCGGAGCCATCAATCTGTGGTGCCTGGTGCTGCTGCGCCGCCTCCGTTCCGACGACGTGAACATGAAGGCGGCCGAGACCTTTAGCTTCAACGACTTCATTTCGAATGGCGGCGTGGTCGTGGCCGGGGTACTGGTGCTCTGGCTCGGGTCGTCCTGGCCGGACCTGGTGGCAGGTGCCTTGATTGCTGCTGTCGCGTTCAAAGGCGGCATCGAGATCCTGCAGAGCGTCCGCGAGAACAAGCGATCCGATGGATAGAGTTCGGCCATGCCGCCGTGGCCTGCCGACGGGTCTATGCACAAGACGCTTGCGCAGGCGCGACACCAGCGCTCGAATCGTGGGAGAACAACAATGACCGGAAAGCTCCGCATCGACCTGCAGATCCTGCTACCGCAGGTGCCGGACGAGTCCGACGCCTGCGTCAGGCGGCTGATTCACGACCTGGAAAGCCGCGATGGCATTGTGCAGGTGCACTTGCGCGCGGGATCGGACGGCACGCCGACGCAGTTGTGCGTCCACCATGACCCGGACGTCGTGCCACTCGCCCGCATCCGCGAGATGGTCGAGCGTGCCGGCGCGGCGATCAGCGAACGCTACGGTCATGCTCTGTGGGAAGTGAAGGGCATTGGCCACCAGCGTCGTGCGCGCACCGTCGCCGAGCAGCTCAGGTCGCTTGGGGGCGTACTCGAAGCCGAGGCCAGCGCGGCGGGCATCGTCCATGTCGAGTTCGACCGCCGTGAGGTGTCCGAATCGCGCATCCTGAACGTGCTAGCCAGCATGCAGGTTGTCCCGGTAAAGACTCTGAATGACGATCAACATGCACATGGAGAAGATGAGGCGCGCCACGTCCACCGTGAGGGCGACGACCATTTGCATGGCACCGGTGGGGAGTCGCACGCACATGCGGGGCTGCTGGGGCCGAACACGGAGATGATCTTCTCGCTGGTATGCGGCAGCTTGCTCCTCGCTGGCTTCCTGATGGACAAGTCCTTTGCCGGCGCGCCTGCCTGGCTGCCGTTAGTCTGTTACGTGGCGGCATACTTCTTCGGCGGCTTCTATACGCTCCGTGAGGCGATCGACAACCTGCGCCTGAAGCGCTTCGAGATCGACACGTTGATGCTGGTGGCCGCAGCCGGTGCCGCGGCGATCGGGTCGTGGGCCGAAGGCGCGTTGTTACTGTTCCTGTTCAGCTTGGGCCACGCCCTCGAACACTATGCGATGGGCCGGGCGAAGCGCGCCATCGAGGCCTTGTCTGAGCTCGCCCCGGCCACCGCGACCGTACGACGCGACGGCCGGATACAGGAGATCGCAGTTGAAGAACTGGTTGTCGGCGATGTCGTCCTGATCAAGCCGAACGAACGCCTGTCCGCCGACGGCTTTCTCGTACTCGGTACCTCCAGCGTGAACCAGGCACCGGTGACCGGCGAAAGCATCCCGGTTGACAAGCGGCCCGTGGACGACCCCTCGACCGCGCGCACACGGCCGGATAGCGTCGATGCCGCCTCACGGGTGTTCGCCGGGACCATCAATGGCAGCGGCGCAATCGAGGTCGAGGTCACGCGCAAGTCCACCGATTCGGCCTTGGCGCGAGTGGTCCAGATGGTCAGCGAGGCCGAAACGCGGAAGTCGCCGACCCAGCGCTTCACCGACCGGTTCGAGCGCATCTTCGTACCTGCGGTGCTTGTGTTGGCCTTCCTGCTGTTGTTCGCGTGGGTGGTCGTCGACGAACCCTTCCGGGACAGCTTCTACCGCGCGATGGCGGTGCTGGTGGCCGCCAGTCCCTGCGCGCTGGCCATCGCCACGCCCAGCGCGGTGCTGTCAGGCATTGCCCGCGCGGCCCGCGGCGGCGTGCTGATCAAGGGCGGCGCGCCTTTGGAGGAACTCGGTTCGCTGAGCGCGATGGCCTTCGACAAGACGGGCACCCTGACCGAAGGGCGTCCACGTATCACCGATGTGATCCCCGTTGGCGGAGTAACGGAAGAGGAACTGCTTATCGTTGCGACCGCAGTCGAATCGCTCAGCGACCATCCGCTGGCCGCAGCAATCGCCCGGGATGGCCGCGAGCGGCTGGGTCGGCGCGAGATCCCGGCCGCCAGCGGGCTCGAGAATCTGATCGGACGCGGCGTCACTGCCACCTTCGACAACGAGACGGTCTGGATCGGCAAGGCCGAGATGTTCGGCGCCGACGGCGTCGCACCGCTGGGCGAGTCCGCGGCGGCCGCCATCGCGCAACTGCGTAGCGCCGGACGCACCTCAATGGTCGTCAGGCAGGGGGAGCGCGATCTGGGCGCCATTGGCCTCCTCGACACTGCACGCGACGGTGCGTCGGAGGCGCTGAAGGAACTACGCGAACTCGGAATCACCCGCATGATCATGATCTCCGGCGACCATCAACGGGTCGCGGAAGCGATTGCATCGGAAGTTGGCCTTGATGAAGCCTGGGGCGACCTGATGCCCGGGGACAAGGTGGAAGCCATCCGCAAGCTGCGCGCGCAGGACAAGGTCGCGATGGTGGGTGACGGCGTCAACGACGCGCCTGCGATGGCCAGCGCCACGGTCGGCATTGCGATGGGCGCCGCTGGTTCCGATGTCGCCCTGGAGACTGCGGATGTCGCGCTGATGGCCGATGACCTCCGCCACCTGCCATTTGCGGTGGACTTGAGCCGTCACACGCGCAAGGTGATCCGTCAGAACGTGTTCGTCAGCCTGAGCATTGTCGCCTTCCTCGTGCCCGCAACGATTTTGGGCTTGGGGATCGGACCAGCAGTCGCTATTCACGAAGGATCCACCTTGCTCGTGGTTTTCAATGCGCTGCGGCTGTTGGCGTACCGAACCCACGTTGGCTAGACGCGGCAGGGCTCATGAAGAGAGCCTGCGCGCCCTTGACCGCTTTTGCTTCTCGTCAGCACGCTGCCGGCCATGATTCTGACAAACGGAAAATGCAGCGCTTACCGAGCGCTAGCACGCGGCGGCACATTCCAGTTTCGTACTGAATGCCCCCCCTGGTGCAGGCCTCAGGCGGCTGACACGGGATAAACCACTATTATCCCGCTTCAAAATACGGTCAAATTATTGCCCGTTCCGTAACTTGATTGGTATGTAATGTCGTGGTATGTAATACATTACGAAATAGTCGGAGAGCGCGATGGCACGCGGCGGCCTGTACAAGAGCGACATCCAGAAGGCCCGCGATACGCTGCGGGCGCAGGGCAAGCACCCCTCGGTGGACGCAGTGCGGGTGACGTTGGGCAACACCGGTTCCAAGACCACGATCCACCGCTATCTGAAGGAGTTGGAGGAAGAGGAAGGGCAAGGCCTGGGCGCCAAGGTCGCGGTCAGCGATGCTTTGCAGGATCTGGTCGGCCGGCTCTCCGGGCGCCTGTACGAGGAGGCCGAGGCGGTCGTCACCGAGGCTCGTCAGCGCTTCGAGGCGCAACTGCATGAGCGTAGCCAGTCGTTGGAGCGTGCCCAGCAGGAAGCGGAAGCGCTGAGCGCCCAGCTCCAGCGCGTTGAAACCGCCTTGCACGAGGAAAAGACAACGCACGCCGCTACCCAGCAGGCCTTGGCCGAACAGGTGACGGAGGTCGCGCAGCTCAGCGAACGCATCGCCGGCCTGATCGCCCGTGTGGCCGAGCACGAGGCCCATGCGAAATCGCTGGAAGAGAAGCATGCCCACGCCCGTGAGGCGCTGGAGCATTACCGGACCTCGATGAAAGAGCAGCGCGAGCAGGAGCAGCGCCGCCACGAGCACCAGGTGCAGGAGCTGCAGGTGGCCCTGCGCCAAGCCAACGAGGTGCTGATGGTCAAGAACCACGAGCTGTTGCAGCTCAACCGCGATAACAGTCAGTGGCTGGAGCGCCACACCCGCCTGGAGCGTGACCTGGCGCAAGCGCTGCAAGCCGCAGACGCGCAACTTCAGGAACTGGATGCGCTGCGGCTTACGGCGACTGAGCACCAGGCCTTGCAGGCGCGCTGGGCGCAGGACGCCCAACTACTGGAGACTGTCCGTGCCGAACTGGACAGCGCTCGCGCCGATCTGGCGAAGGAGCGGGAGCGTCGCGAACAGGCAGAGGTCGAGGCGTTGCGGGCCGGCGTGCGTTTGACCACGCTGGAGCAGTTGATGACGCAACTGCGACCCGATCGCGCTGACGGATCGGGCACCCAAAAAAAACCGGCAACCAAATGAATCTACGAGGGAAAATAGATTCTATGGGGCATTTTTACACGTATCTCGGCTGAACCCCAATCATGGAATCCCGCGGTCAGAGGCCGACAAGCTCATCGCACTGTTACTCCAAAAGGTGCAGGAGATCGAAGCCAACCCCCACATCTACTGGCACCGGGTGAGCAAGCTCGCTGTCTTCGGGTCCTATCTGACGGACGCCCCCGTTCTTGGCGACATCGATGTGGCCTTCGACGTCGAGCGGGTCGTTAGGAGGGCGGATGTCGAACGTGACGGGACATGCGTCTATGACTTCTTCGCGCAGTCCAGTCGGCGGCTGGCCAAAACAAAGGTGGCATTGCGCCTTCGCAGGCCGGAGAAGATGAGCCTGCACCGTTATGACGAGCTCAAGAGCTTGGGGACGCCGTACAGGGACCTGATATGACCGCGAAGCGTCGCAGCAGGGCCAAATCACCCTTCCTCCCCTCACGGGCGGGCCAGGCCAAATTGGAGCCCACCTCCGGGCTGGCGATGGCCCTTCGTGAGCTCCCGGACGCATCCGGCGCCTTGGATGGACCTGTCCTTCAATCCGACCTCCCCGTGCAGATCCCCGGCCTTCGTGTTGAGCTGACACAGGAGCAGATCGATAACGCCGTGGAGACCTTAAAGGTCCACTTCGAAAAGAACGTCGACCCCTACGCCGAGAACAGCCGGCGGGGCATGCGCTCCGACTGGCGGCACTGGGCGGCATTCTGCGCGCAGCGCGATCGCGTGGCCATGCCGATCAGCTTCGAGGACCTGAGCGAGTTCATAGACGCCCTTATTGACGCCGGCTACCAGCGTGCATCCCTCGAGCACATCCTGTTCACCCTTGGCGAAGCGTCGAGGTTCTGGCAGTGCCCGAACCCGACTGACACGCACCTCTGGAAAGACTTGTGGCGCGATCGGCGCCGCAACCGGCTGAACAAGCGCCAGCACCAGGCAGCCAGCATCAACACCGAGGAGGTGGAACTGGTGCGGGAGAGCATCAACACGGACGACGCCCGATCCATCCGCGACGCGGCATTTGTTGCCTGCGCCTACGACATGCTCGCGCGTTCTTCGGAGATGGTCGCGATGCTATGGGAGAACATCACGTTCGACGTGGACGAGGAAGGTGGGGCGACGTACCTGTTGGACTCGTCGAAGACGGATCAGGAAGGTGTGGGTGAGATGACCTACCTGACACCGGAAACCGCCACCCTACTTCGCGCGTGGAACGAACATCGGGATCAGGAAAACACCTTTGTCTTCCACGCCCTGCCCCGGTTCAAAGGGCAACGGATCGACACCACGCGCCCCCTCAACGTGCGCGAGGTCAGCCGTATCTACGAGCGGGTCTCCAAGAAAAACGAGATCGCGAAGGCTCTATCGGGTCACTCCGCACGCGTGGGTGCGGCCCAGGACATGACCAGGGCCGGCATGGACCTGGCGGCCATCATGCAAGCAGGCCGATGGAAAACCCCTCAGATGCCTGCCCGCTACGCCGAGCGCGAACTGGCCGCACGAGCCGGAAAGAACCGCCGCGATGCCCTCCGCAAGCTCAAGCGCTGACGCGGCGCCAGCCCGCCATCTTCGCACGTCCAAGGCTTCCCGAAACACGTTTCATTTTGACGCATCGAGCCCGCCGCGCTGCGGAATCCGGTGGTACTGTCAGGTTGCCTGGCATGGCTCAAGGTGGCACATGGATATCGATGACGAACACTCGGGTCGACCACGCCTGCGCAGGGGACAACTGGGAAGTCTCAAACTGGAGCTAGGACCAAATGCAAAGACGACACGTGCAGGGTAACTCGATGTTCCGTTGGGTGCTCATGACTGGATTGTGCGCAATTCTCCCTGTCCATGCCTTTGCCAACCCCCCTGGCGGCGAGCCAGACGGGATCTCGAAAGCGGCAATGGAATCGGCCGAATGGGCTGCTAAACACGCTGACGAAGCCGGCAAAAGAACGCCGAGCAGATGGTTGACCGTCTATGAAGATGACATGGTTTCTATCGAATTCGATACGAAAACCCAAGTCTCTGAGCGTGGGCAGGTGCAAGTGTGGGTCAGGATGTTGCACGCCCAACCGCAGGAATTAGGGGATTACGGAAGCTACGTTGAGCTGACAAATCACAACACCTATTTTTGCGGGGCAAGGGAAGTGTCGACAAAGACTATGGCCGCTCGGGACGCTGCGGGGGCAGTTGTCGGTTCAGTGACGCTCGAGTCGTGGGAGATTGAGCGGGAGCCCGTACTGCCGGAATCGCTGGGCGAAGCCGCATACGAGGCCGCTTGCGAATAGGCGGTCTACCCCGCGATTGCTTGCTTGGCTTCGGCTGACAGTCGATCCTCGAAGCACGATTCGTGACCTCCACTGGCGAGTACCCTTCGGCGGCGCCTGATTGCATCCACGTCGTTACCGGATCCGTCACCCCCGGGGCGCTGTGCGTGCTCCTGCGGTCAAGCACGCCGGCCTGTACTGATTGGAGCTATGTCGTGCAGAACTGCTCGGGTGCCATTTCAGGACTACTGGCGCGGGCGCTCTTCGGAACCCCGGTCGGCAAGGTGTGTTCGCTGCCCGGCAGCCATGAGCGGTACGGCGCGCTCGCATCCCGACCCAAGTGGTATCGGACTTCATCCACGACGACATTGATGAGGTACATGTCGCCGCGACAAGGCCGCACGCTCGTGACGCGATAGAAGACAGCACTCCAGTTTTGATTGAAGTAGTTGTCGCGGGCATTCCAGCTCGGACCCGCCTGGCTCGAAATCTCCTCGGCGGTCAACGGAATGAAAAACGCGAGGTCGCCCGGGTCAACCCTGTGTGTTCCCACCCCGTAGATGCGGGTAACGACGTTAGGACCCGCCAGGAAGCCCAGATTGTTCGTAAAGGCTTGCTTTGAAAGCTTGAGCATGACGCCACCCTCGACGCCTACCCAATGACCCTCCCCGCGAAAGTAATACTTGTCGGTTGCGCTGAGCACACTGACGCGCTCCTGATAGGAGGCAACTGCTTCTTCCCTGCTCGCCGCCGCATTCATGGCATCCACAGCGTCCGGGTTGACAAGCTGTCGACCGCCGACGATTTGACCTTCCATTCTCAGACAGTCGCTGGGAACGGCGTCGGGTGCGTCATTTCGTCCGGCTTTAGCGAGGACGATGTAGCGAGGGTCACAGGTGGAGATGCCGCGGGAAGACGCCGGCAGCCACTGCCCCTGCCCTCGCCTGACATGGGTATATCCCTCGAGAACAGGGGGGATAAATTGGTGATCCTCCGGGTAGAAGCGCCCAGCCGCCAAGCTTTGGTTGTGGCCCATCATGGCGACCTGAGCTCCGCTGACTGGATCGATGCGATTGATCCTGGGCCTCCGTTGACCCCCGCGGCCAGGATCCCTTTCATATTCCATTCCGACCGGGGCAGTGATGTCATCCACGCCATGTCCCAGACATCGATCGTTTGAGGTTTGGACACATCGATGACGGGCTCTCGCGCCACTGCAGTCGGTGCGACCAGGCAAGCGAGGAGTCCAAACAGGATGAACTGCTTCATGTGCTTCCCCTATTATGGATTACGCATCTGGACTAACTGTTGCTGAAAAGAAGCTCCACGGGTACTTGGAAAGCCAAAATCTAAACCGCCACCGTTTTGCATTGTTCCTCAGCGGGTAAAGGTTTTCTTGCAGCGATCGCATTTGTATTCATCGATTTCGAGTACATGCTCGTCGACGGCACTTCCTGCCGCCGCTCCGGTCGCGACCCCGGCTGCGCCGCCGGCAAGGGCACCCATCACCCCCCCGATAACTGCACCTGCCGCGATACCGACCGCGATACCTTTCGGGCCAGCGAATCTACCCAAGGAAAGTCCAGCCTTGGCGCCCGCAGTTGCACCCGCCACGCCCCCTGCCCAGCCTCCGCACGCACCCGCCACGCCCCCCGTGATCGCAAAGGGTTTTTTCGCAACACTATGCTTTCGGACCGACGGCGAATCACAATGTGGGCACTTCATCGCGCGCTCCTTGCTCGTGGAGTGAGGTTCCAGAGCATCAGGACTTCCGGCGCTTCTTGTCGCCTTCCTTCTGAGCAGGCGTGCGATCTTCTCCCCGATTACCTCTGTGGTCGTGACCGCCACCACTTTTCTGCCCACCGTAGGGCACCACGCCAGCTCGCGTCGGATCAACGCTCCTGCTCTTAAACAGCGCCATCGCTATCACCCCTGTTCCGTCCGATTGAGAGTGCGGGTCTACCGCTTGCCTAAGTGTAGTGCAGGGCGATCCCCCCGTGAAACGGGTCGCGGGACAGGAAAAGTCCGCGGTGCGAGGTCTCACCTGATGCGATCGTCTTCCGTTAGCTTTCGAGATGCATGAGCCGTGATTCACTGGCGGACCATTTCGGTTTGCCACTCCCGGCACATGTACTCCGAGCGCCCCTAAAGATGACGCCCATTCGACTTCCGGTGCCAGAGCGGTATAGCAAGATGGATCGTCATCTGGACCCGAAGTAGCCATGTCCACACACAGCCCCAAGGCAATGACGGCGGCACTGGCCCAGCATTGGGACGTGATGGAGCGCCTGTGTGCGCACTCCCGTGAAGTTGGCACCTTCGAGCTCGAGGAGATCGAACGCGTCATCGCACGGGCGTTCCCCACACGAACGTCGGGCGACCACGCGGGCGTGCTGCAGGACCTCTCGGATAGGGGTCTGGTGCAGCGCCTGCCCCGCTCCGATCGCCGACGCGTACATCCGGACGTCCTGACCTACGTGCAGCGACTCACCCGCGAGCGCGATCTCGGGTTGTCTGGAATCATCAAGGTGAGGATCGACAGCATCCATGCCGCGACGGCGACCCTCCAGGAGGCTACGGAGCAGGTGAATCGCTCAGGGATGGTCGCCGCGGCCAGGCAGCTGTGGCAGCAGTTCGACGACATCGGCACTCAACTGGATCAGGACCGTCACGCCATCCTCGAGGTCGCCGAGCGCGCCAAGGCGATGGATCCGAGCCTGCCGCTGGCCGTGCGCTATCACCAGGTGCTGGAGGCCTACGACCAGTACGTCGATCCTATGGTGGCGATGATGGACTCGGGTCCGGGCGGGATCTTCCACAAGCACCTGCTTGCAGCCGGCGACGCGCTTGATGCCGCGGTCCAGGTGCTCATCACGACCCACGGGCACCTGGTGACGGAGACCCGCATCCTGAGAGATGCCGCCTATCAAGCCCGCGAGCTGCGCAGGCTCGGGCGAGAGGTGATGCAGCACTGCACAAGCACCCTCCTCCCGCTCCGCAACGAGATCCGCGAGCACTCGACGCTCGCAGCAGCTGTGGGCACGGTCTTGGGACTGGTCCGCAAAAAGGGGGCGAAGCGAGTTCTTACGACCGCTCGCCTACCTGTCGCTGTTCGCGAGGCCTTTCACAAGATCACGGCTGGACCGGAGTTGATCAATCTCATGGCGGTGGCCAAGAACTACCAGCCACCCATTATCGAGTTCCCCGAGGAGAGCGAAGGCAACGACGGCGCGCCGCTGGACGTGGTCGACCTGGCCTCACTGCGTGCCGGGCTCGAGGCCGACGGAGGCGCCGATGACCTGCTGGCCTGGGTGTCCGAGCGCAATCCGGATTGGCAGGACGTGACCATCCTCTCTGCGTTCCACGCTCTTGCCCAGCGTGATGATGGCAAGGCTGTCGAGCTGTCTGATTCACGGTCCTGGCTGGATCTCAAAACGATTCGCGTCGGACACCACCCTGTCGTGGTGCGCCCCGCCAAGGAAGATCTCCAATGAGTGCTCTGCAACAACTCGCCAAGCTGGATCACCTCCGAGACCTGTTCGCGACCCTGAATCGAGGCCGGCACGTCAATCGGC
Organism: Alterluteimonas muca; assembly: GCF_021191595.1. Classification (NCBI taxonomy): domain Bacteria; kingdom Pseudomonadati; phylum Pseudomonadota; class Gammaproteobacteria; order Lysobacterales; family Lysobacteraceae; genus Alterluteimonas; species Alterluteimonas muca. Next base: position 127,730 of record NZ_JAIWPS010000005.1, on the reverse strand, counting down.
TGCAGGATGGGGCCTGGTGGAATGAGCTTGATCGGGAGCAGGACACGTACAGGTCACTGTTCGCGCTATTGGGATACCAGCTCGAGATCGATCCGCGGGGATTCGCGTGGTTCCACACCGAGGAGCCGGCCGCGAATATGGCCAACAAGACTCGGAAACTGGCGTTGCTGATGTTGGCGCTGTTCGAGCGAAAGGCCGACCAGGGCATGAGCCTGACGCGGTTCCATGAGTGGCTCATCGACAACGCCCTCCTTGAGGAGGTCCAGAAGGAAAGCCAGGCGATGCTCGAAGCCGAAGGCCTCGCCTCCAGCGACGCACTCGTGGCCACGATGGGCAGCGCAGTGTCGTATGGGTTCGCCGCCCAGGACGGGCCGGGGCGCTGGCGATTGTTGCCCGCGGCCTGGCGCTATCTCGACTGCTTCGAAGCCCTGGCGGCCGAAGACGAGGCCGCGGCCTCCGTGCTCGAGGACGACGCACCATGATCCTCAATGGACTGCAGCGCTTAGGGCTGCTCAACAGCGCCAAATATTCCCGCGCGGAGCTGCCGCTGGACGATGCGTGCTCTCTGGTCGGGCCGAACAACGCCGGCAAGACGTCGCTGATCAACGCCCTTCAGTTCGTCCTGATCGCAGACGGCACGAGAATGAACTTCGGTGAGCACTCACGAGAGGCCAGCCGGCGGTTCTATTTCCCGACCAATGCCTCCTACGTCCTTGCGCAGCTGCAGCTGCCAGATGGGGAGGTGGTGATCGGCTGCGTCGGCAAGGGGCATGCCCACGACTACGAGTACATCGCCTACAAGGGCTCGCTGAACCTGGACGACTTCCGCGCCGAGGGTGGTGGTCTTGTGGCGCAGCCGCAGCTCAGGGCACACATGGCCGCCAAGGGCCGCATCATCCACACGTACAGTCCCGGCGAGTTCAGTGATGGGCTGTACGGTCGCAACCGGAAGCGCGCCGACCACGAGCCGAACTTCAACCTGTTCCGGCTGGAGCATTCGAGCTACTTGGGCGTGTTCCAGACCGTGCTGACCCGGACTCTGCGGCTGGACAAGCTGAGCTCTGCCGACGTGAAGCGGTTCCTGCTCGAGATCTTCAAGCACGAACTGACCGATGCGGGCATCGACTTCCAGGCGGCATGGGATCGCGCTTTCGAACAGGTGGACCTTGACCGCGCACAGTACGAAGCGGCGGTTCGGATGAGAGAGCACGTCCTGCGTCTGGGTGATGACTTGGCCGAGCTGCTCACCCTGCGAGGCAAGGTGCTCGCTCACAAGCCGATCGTCGACGACCTTCTGCGGCAATGGACCGTCAACTACAAGACCGATCGGTCGGCTCAGGAAATGAAGCGCGACGAGGTCCGGGAGAAGCTCGACACTCACGGCAGCAGGCAGGCAGAACTGGCGCTCAAGCGGGATGGCATGTCCAAACGCATCGCAGCCATCGAAGAAGAGCAACGCCGGCATGCTGAACTGGCAGACCAATTCGCACTGATCGATCGGCGCGACCTGCTTGAGCAACGGCTCTCGTCGGTGTCCGATGACCGCGATCAGCTGGTCACGCGCATCGGCAATGCCACTTCGAGGCCGCCCGCGGCCATCGAGCGCGAGATCACCGACGTCGAGACACGCTTGGGCGATGCGCAAGCAGCGCTCGCGTCGTTTGACGACAACCTCTACCTGCAACTCGTGGACGCAATCGGTCCGGAGGGAGCTGGCACGCTGGCAAGGCTGGCGCATCCCTCCCTGCTGACCCTACCGCCGGATGGATTCCGACTCGACCCGGAGATCTTCGCGAAGGCAACCACGTCTACGCTGGACGGTGAGCGCGTCCGCCTGCCAGGTCTGGACATCGACGCCGGCGCGCTCGCGCCCGCACCTCCACCCGCCAGTCGGGAGGATCTGCAGCAATCGGTGTCGGAGATGACACACCGTTTGGCCAGGTCGCGTTCCGAGTTGGAAACCGCTCAGTCCATGGAAAAGGCTGTGCAACGTCGCAAGGCGCTGGAGGCGGAGATCAAGGACGTCGAGGGCCAGCTGATCAGGTTCGACGAATACCAGAGCCTGATGGCCACCAGTGTCGAGCGAAAGCAGCTGCTGCAAACCCTGCTTCAGGATCTCGTTGAGCTGGACGGCAAGCTTGAGATGATCAAGGCCACGGGTGCAGAACTGCGTGCTGAGGAAGACCGCATATCCAATGCGATCCGCGCACTGGATACCGACAACGCGGAGGTGGAACGTCTGCGCGGCGGGCGTCGTGACACCGGGCCGCTCTATGACAATCTCCCCCACCTGCCCCACAACGAATGGGTGCAAGGAATCCGCATCGCCCTTCGGGATCTTCCCACTGCCCTGCAGGGCTACATCAACGACTGTTCGGCACTTCAGGCGCTGACCTCCTCCCTGAAGACCGGCGTCAGCGAGGCGCATGCCGGGGGACTGACCAAGTTCCTGGGAACGAGCGACTCCGGGATCGAGGCTGAGATCCAGCGCATGGCCAACTTCGTGGGTGCCCTGCCCCATGAGGCCGAGACCCTGGAGAGAGCAGCACGGTTGGCGGTGGTCGACGTGTCCAGTGCGCTGGTGGACCTGCGTCGTAGCCTGGACGAGATGCGCATGAAGATGCGCGAGTTCAATAAGCTCATCTCCCAGCGCCGTGTGTCCGACCTGGCGGTGTTCAAGCTGGAACTGGTGGAGGTGCCTGAGCTCGTAGGCGCGATCGACAAGCTGCGCGAGACCGCTGACCACGCTGACCATGGGGAGTCCATGGCGCTGTTCGATCAGAAGGGCGTCCTTGGAGACGATGCACTCAATCGGGCGAAGTCCATCCTGATCAAGGAGGGCCAGCAGAACAATGGTCTCAAGCTGGAGAACCTGTTCCGGCTGGAATTCAAGGTCGCAAAGAAGGGCCAGGCCGTTGAATCGTTCGATGGCCTGGAGGCGAGCGCTTCACTCGGCACGACCTTGATGGCCAAGCTCGTGATCGGCCTGGCGATGCTGCACCTCATGCGCGACAAGCGCAGTCCCGCACAGGCGGTTTGTTACCTCGACGAGGCAGCCACGCTGGATCCTGCGAACCAGAGGTCTCTTATCGAAGCGGCGCGTGACTTTGGCTTCGCGCTGATCTTTGCCTCCCCGCTCCCACTGACGACTGCCAGATACTGCATCCCGATCGACAATGTCGGCAAGGCCAGCCAGATCAGCCGGCAGCGCTGGCAGTTGATCGAGGCAACCGAAGCGGTGCCGGCGCCGGCACCGGAACCTGCATGAGCAAAGCATCCCGCGTCCTGGCCACGAGCCTGGCAAAGCTTGTCGCAGCAGGAGGCGAGCTCCCGGTCAGCAGCTTCTCACCCCCACAGCGATCCGAGTTGCAGTCCTACGAGGTCCGCACAAACGCGATCGCGCGGATCGTCAAGAGTGCGGGCAGCGCGTATCAGATCACTCGGCGGGAGATCGTCGATCTCACCCTGACGCAGCTTCGGCCGATGCTTCCCGATGAGGTTCCGGAAGGGATGCCGCTGCGCACTCGCAATATCGCCACGAGGCGGGATTCGAAGGCACGGCGGCAGCGGATGCCGATCTACCACCTGCTCATGCGCCCCGCCCCCGCCGGCGGCGCGTTCTGGACGAATGCAGAAGGCGCCACGCTCGATCTCGTGGCGCATTGCAACCTCACCGGCACGGCAGCGCTGGCTGTGGAGCCCGGAGATGGCTGGAGGACGAGCGGACGCTTGTGGCTGGTAGAGAACCAGACCAACTTCGACGACCTCTCCTGGATGCCAACTGACGCCCAGGGAAGCGTTGCGTACTACGGCGGCATCCTCGACGGCCGACTCCTGTCCTGGTTGTCAGCCAGTCGGCGCCACGATGGGTTGGTGCTGTTCTCAGACTACGACGGCGTCGGGCTGCACCAGTTCAGCCGGCTGTCCAGGACGGGAGTGAACAAAGATGTCGAGTTCTGGCTCATGCCCGAATGGGAAGCAATGCTGGCACGCTTCGGATCCGCTGAGGTTTGGTCAAAGACGCTGACGCATTTCGAGATCGCAGCGAAGGGCCTGAAGGGCACCGCTGCGCGTTACCGCGTGCACGCCTTGATGGATTCCATGCAGAGGCAAGGACTCGCGCTGGAGCAGGAGGCGGTGTGGCTAGGTGACCTTGCGGTGGAGACGTGTTACGCGCATGGTCGTGCCCGCACAGGCTAGAGCCGCCTGGGAGCATCCTCTGGCGATATGGAGGCCCTAGGTCTGCAGCTTCCTGGCGTCCATCGTGCTTCACCACTGTCGCGACCACTGAGAGCACGGGGGCATCGTGGTGACCACGCTTGCTATCCGTTTGAGGACAACGAGGCCGGGGGCGGTTATCGAACTTCTCGAGACACCGCCCTACGCACTGCTCCTCCGACCAGCGGGCGCCGATGCGTGCGTCCCGTCGCTCTTTCGAACATCCGCGGCTCCACGGTGCAAAATAAGCCCGTCTCTAACTTTCGTCCGGCAAGCAAGCTGATAGAGCTTGAGATGAGTCTCAGCCAGCGAGACTCACGTCCTGAGACCACTCAGGTCGCCGCAGCTATGGAGCTACGCAATGACCATCCTCCACGCCTATATCTTTGGCGCCGTCCTTCTCGTAGGACTGGCCTACCAGATCTACATCACGTTCTTTCGTCCTGCCCGGCGACATGAGTTCAGCGACCGCTTCGACCGTTTGGACAAGCGTCTGAAGGAAAGCGAGGAATGGCTGGAAGAGGTCGGACGCCTCCATGACGCGGCGCATGCGAAGTTCATGGCGGACATGCGCAAGCCCATTGTCCGGCGTGGTCGTGCACAGGGGATGCCGGTAGACATCGACATCTTCTCCCAGGCCGAGCCCGATGCTCTGTCGACGGTCCGGCCGGTGGAGGACGTCGATGCAGAGACAAGTACGTGCTTCGACGAGCCCGAGCGCAGTCGTGATCCGGCGTTTGAGGTCGACGAAGAAGGGCTGTTCATGACGGGGCCGTATTGGGGAAGCGAGTCATCGCGCTAACGCGCGCAACCTCCGGCAGTACGTGGTCCACTTGTACTTCCAGCATCGTCTGCAGAACATGGATCTGCGGCGGAGAGCCGCGGACCGGGGAATTCAATGCGCGGATGGCTGAGCGGGTCACAGGCAACCGTGTCGTTACCGGTGCATCTAGTGCCCTAGCGTTCGCAGGCGAGACCGGTTTGCGGGCGATGCCGTTCTCCGATGATCAAGCTGAGCAGGTGACTGCTCCTATGGCTTGCTCGGCCGTTTGACTGATCCCATGTCGGACGTCAATGGCCGACAGGTCTCAGTATGGTGGATCCAATCTACCAGGAGAACTCGGGATACGCCTGCATCACGTCCACTACAACTCACTATAAAGAACGGGGGGCCAATTGGCCCCCCGTCTGAATTGCCTTCGAGGCAGGTTGAAACTCAGGAAAGTGCTTCCCTGATAAGTCGATTGTCTTCGTCTTCAACTTCTTCGACGGTACGGCAGATCGCATCCTGCCACTCAGCGTAGACATCAAGCCCAGCGTCGTTAACAGTATTGCTGTTGGCAGGCGTCGTCGCGTACTCGTACTCATTTCCGGCAAGCGTCTCAACGCCCCTGTCGTCCATTACGGTGCGCAGTTCAGACTCGACTCCCATCCTAACGGCGGTGGTCAAAGCCTGTGCCTGGCTTGTGCCCATCTCAGCCTTCGTAATGCGAACTCGAGCGTTTGCCTCGTACGACTCTGCGCTCTGGAGCTTCCGCTCAACATCCAACTTATGCTTCTCGCGTTCCAGCCGCTGGTTGTTGAAAGCGGTGGCCAGTGCGAACACCAGTGCCACAGCCATGAGGATCACGAAAAACGTGAGTGCCATGTTGTAGGTGGAACTGTGGCTAGCTGCCATATCGGTGTATCGGTCGTAGGTGTTCATAGCTCTTCCTCCAGATTTCGAGCGATCGTGCTCGTACGTCCGCACGGGGCGGTGTGATCAGTTCCGAGTGGGTTGAGGCATCTCCATCTGGCGGACGTCGTCGAGTGTTGGTGCGGATGTTCGGACGGGAGCGGTTGGGGGGGCTTCCGGTTGGAGTCGCCCGAGGTTCTCCTTGGCAGGATTGGACTCGAGTTGGTGACTAAAGACAGTATCAATCTCTCCCGACTGGTTCGCGTATCGCTGCTCGATGTTTACCTGGCTGGCCCCAGTTACGCCCTGCTCTCCGAGTCGAGTGGTGGCCTCATTTTGAACCGTGCTGTAGGTGGCATCTGCCGCCGCGCCCAAGCCAGCGACTTGGCCTGAAATTCCACCACGGCTCACACCAGGGGCACCGGACAGTCCCGACGTTCCATCCAAGAGACCCGTAGCATCTTCTGCCCTACCTCCGACACCACTGTTGGCATGTACGTCCCCAGTTACCAACCCGCCGAGAGCAGTGTTGCGAGACAGGACATCCGTAGCGACACCTGCAGCAGCGCCCATCTGGGAAGCCGCAATCGTGTCGGAGTTTTGAACCAAGGTAAGGATCGAGGCTAGTCCTGCGATTTGCTCCCTGCTGTAGGCCTGCCCGTTTGAACCAACGACGTTCGAGTTGTTGAGGCGGTTGATCCAGTCCTCTTTTTTCAACGCAGCATCGAGACCTGACGCCGCGACGATATCCGCAGCACGTGCGCCGTAGGTTCCGAAGTCGCCGTTGGCATGCATGTTCCTTGCCAATTGCGACACTTCGACATTGGACATGACCCCCGATCGACTAGACATCGTCAAACCCTGCGCATACATCCGCGAGCCTTCAGAGATTTCGCTCAGAGCCGTCTCCATCCGCTGTCCATCCGCTGCAGAGATGCCGGTCGACCCGCTCTCGGACCGAAGCTGGCGATACTCAGCACCAACCGCCGCGGCAGCAGCGGTCTGCAGGCCCGTATCCTTCGACAGCATTTCCCTCAGCGTTGCGGTAGCCGCCTGCGAATGGGAGTTGGTGGTTCCCCGGCCACTCGATTGATCGGAAACCTCGTTGTACCCGACAGAGCCTTCGGCAGTGACCCGCCCTGTGACGCCGATACCCAACGCCCCGGCTCCCGGTGTCCCCCCCTGCACGCTGACCGAGGCGGACCCTCTCGTACCAACGTTATGGAGGACATTTCGCCGTGTCGCTTCGTCCAGGGAGTTCAAGTAGTTGTAGGCATTCGCCTTCGCCGCATCCGTTCCGCTGCCTCGGCGCAGCTGCTCCATGAACTGGTTGCTGTACTGACTGGACTCATTGGTTGCCCAAGCATGTCCAGAGTCGCTGCGAAGCGCAGCCTGGAGTTCGGCAGATTGGTAGATAGCCTGCGAGCCTGAGGCCATCAGACGATGGCCTTCGGTTTGCGTGGACGAGGCCAAGCGAGTTAGATCCTGACCCGACGCCAGTGTGATGCCCGCTGCCCCCGTGCGGACAACGCCATGGGCATCATTGGCCTGCGCATACGAACCGCCCTGCACCACAGGCGCGATGGTCGAAGCCTGCGGCGTCATCTTGGTTTCATCGACCACATCGTTGTGCTGCAGGCGACCCGCCAGGTGCGACATCGAGACGGCGCCGCCGTAGATCAGCGACATGGCCAGCGCTGGTGTCGCGGCAACGAGCGCGGATGTCGCGCCGAGCGTGCTGATTGCCTCATTGGCGATCATCTCGAGCTGATGGGGGGACGTGTTCGCCAGGTTGCCGATCTGTTCGAAGTAGGCCTCCATGCGCATGTTCGAGTAGAGGTTCGCGATGCTGAGCATTGGGAACCAGAGCGCGACCCAGACGGTCAGCATCATGTACTTGACCACCAGGCCCCAGCCGGCAGGTCCGAGCATCACCACGAAGGCCATGATCGGACCCAAGGCATAGAACAGTGCTTCGAAGAATCCCAGCATGGGTCGGGCAACGCGAATGAACAGGTTCTCCTCGGCCGCCCACGACACGCTGCGCCGAAGTGAGGCCTCCTCCAGCATCGTGACGGCCTGGGCGTCCTGGGGGCTCAACGAACCGCGGAGCGCAGCTTCCGACACGAGGGACGACACCATGTGCGACGCCATCATTCGCTGGGCATTGAGGCCACCTTCGCCTGCGTACGATGCAAATGCGCCCATGATTTCTTCTGACCGCATATCTGAACCACGAGCCTCCGCAGCATTGTCGAATCCAGCCGGAAGTGCGTTGGTTGACAGGCCACTTTCCAGCCGTGACTGTGCTCCCGCGCAGGTCAGGTATTGAGAATCCAGCGCCCCAGGAGGGCCGCTCACCCAGCGGGTGGGCCTCAGATCGCCGCCAAATGCGCTACCGAATAACCCGTCCTCGATGGGGCTCTGCAGAACGGTGTTCAGCAGCACATGGCCATTTTGCGCAGGAGGAAGGACGCAATCCTGGATGAAGGCCAACATGTTCCGGCGATAGTTCGAATACTCGCCAGTGCCAGTGCCCGTGTCTGCAAATCGAGGATCGTTGATCATCGTCTGCAGGCCTGAGATCAGCATCAGGTTCCGGCCGAGCCCGCCTGTTCCCACTCGGGTGTTGTCTGTGGCGCGGCCCATGATCGTGTCATAGAGGCCTGTCACCTTGATGCCGATGTTCGACACCATGTAACCGGTGGCCGCCAGGCCAAATGGGACGTTGTCGACGACGAAAGTCCTGGGCGTCGCCTGACCCGGTGCCGGCATCACTTCGGAGACGCTCACCCTATCCACGCGAGGGATGAACATGACCCAGAAGATGACGATGGAGGCCAGCACTGGAGCGAGATTCACCGACGGCCCCGAAGGGGTCATGATGCCGCGCATTACCATGAGCAACAGACCGAGCATCCCGCCGAGCGCACCAAGCTGGCCGTAGCTGTTGACGCTGGCAACGGCATTGAGCACGGCGAATACGAACTTGCCGTCGCCCATGACCAGGATTTCCATGGTCAGACCCCCAGGCCGAGATGCGAGACCAGTGCGGAGCCGGAGCAAAGCTCGACTGACCTGGCAACCATGTCGTTCGATTTGGTTCGCGTCTGGATCATGGCCAGCTGACGGTCAAGGTCAGCTCGTGTTTTGTCGAGAAGATCCATCGCGGGACCTGCACCGATGTTCTGGCCGTTCTCAGTGAGGTAGCGACGAGCCTGTTGAATGGTCTGCACGAGGGCGAGATGCAGGGACTCTGCAGCGATCTGAGGCGCCATCGCCTCCACGATGAACCGGGCCTCACCCATCCCTCGTTCGCCGGACTTCGCGCAACGAAACACCATCGCGGCAAGTGCGTTGTTTGACGCAACGATCGTTCGCTCGAGACCGCTCATGGCGACTGCCTGATCGCCAGGAAGTGTGATCCTTTCAATCAGGCCGGACTGGTCTGGCGTACCGATGAAGGCATCAACAACCAGCTGTGCCGCCGTCTTTCCAAACCGTCGCTTCGCGACAGTCGGCTTCAGACATTCCTCCTGCGCACATGAGTAGATGTCGTACTCCTCCGAAGCGCCGGCTTCGAGCGTTGCGTACTCGCTGAGTGTGAGCGTCGGCTGGAAAGTGAAGGCGCCGGTGTCGCCTGAGCCGGTCGTCTGCGGGCATTCGGACGAGGCCTCCGCGCACACGACCACGGTGCCCAACAGAGAAAGCACCTCCTCGCGCGCGGTGCGGTTGTCGCCGAGCCATTCGACGATGCCCGTTTCGCGCATCGCGTCCCATACGAGATTGCCCTGCAGGGCCTTGGCCATCTCGGGTGACGCGGCAATGACGTCCCCCACCGGCGACTTCTCACCCGGGCCGGCACGGTAGGCGTCGAACTTGCTCTTGGCCATGCCTGCGGTTTCCCGCCAGCTGGCCGCCACGTTCTGCCCGCTCTCGGCGGCGAAGGAAAAGGGGTTCTCCTTGTTCCGTGCGGCCGAGGTCATTTGCTGCGCGATCTGACAGCTCGACATGTCATCGAAGTTGAGCATGTTCACTGTCTCCTGGATCGAAGACATGATCGAGTCGCACAGCTCGCACGTTTGCTTGAGCGCCATGCGGAAGGCTGCGCCGCCGATGTTGCCGATGATGGCGCGACCCATCTGGACGTACTGCTCCTTGTCCGGGAAGCTCAGGTTGCCGCCGTAGAGGTCGATGCCGCCGCAACCGGCCGAGATGTTCGGCGGATCGAAGGTGAAGCCCGACATCGACCGGATCGGGGTGCGGACGGTCACGTTGCCGCCGGTGATCACCCCTCGCGTCGCCCCTTCCACCACGCCTGGGCGGGTCACGTTGGTATGGGCGCCGAACATCTGGCGCATGCGCTCGTTGACCGCGTCGGCAGACACAGATGTCGACACCAGCCCAAGGGCCAGGCCTACCAGGACGGCATGGGGACGGAGTTTCATTGCGTGCCTCCAGACGGCGGTGCGACCACCCACGGCGTGCTGTTGCCGCCTTCGGTGCCATTGATCGATGCGTTGCGAAGGAACTCGAGCAAAACCGCGGGATCCTCGGGTAGGCCCTGCGTGCTGGCGAAGCCATCACTGATGAAGCGTCTCGGCTCGCCGCGGCGTGCGCGCTCGTAGTCGTCTTCCGAGATCCAGCCGTTCATCACTGCGACCTCGAGCAGGCGCTCCTCGATCTCCTGGTCGGTTCGCAGGCCTGCGGCGAGGTTGTGGAGCTCGCCGGTGACGGTGTCGGCCACCACCAGGGTCGGTGTCACCATCACGCCCAGCTGCTGAGCATGGCCATCGTTGCTGACGAACGCCACGTCGCGCCAGGTGGGCGGTGGTCCGCCGTCCAGGCTGATGGGAAGGATCGACAGCCCGAAGTTGCGAGCTACGCGCTCGAGCACCGGCTCCTGGCGGGCGCAGTACGGGCACGTCGACATGTAGAAGTACCAGATGCCGGCGCGATCGGCGATCCGGGCCATGACCTCCTGCTTTGCGATGCTCACCTGCTCTCGTGCCGCAGCCTGCTGGAAAGAGCTGATCGGCGATCGCGCCGTCTCATCCAGGGACGGATTCGAGGTGACCACTCGCTGCCACATCTGGGAGAAGCGCTCGGACCGATCCACCGCCAGGCGCTGGAGGTATGCCAGTACCTCGACGTTCTCGGGCGTGGGGTTGTCGATCGCCCGGTCGCGGAAGACCGGCAGGTTGTCGCGCAGCCACGCCGACGAAAGCACCTCCGGACCCGGCGGATCCATGGGCTGCGGTGGCAATGGCGCAGGCGCCGGCGACGCAGGCTCTTCCTTCGCCGGATCGACGTAGAAATGCCAGCCCTCCGTACGACGCTTATAGAACGCGTCCTGGGCGTAGGCCGTGTGGCCTGCGAGCACGATGACGGCAGTGGCCGCCGCGATTAGATTGCGCCTCATGCCCGAGATGATGCTCGGGCCTCAAGAGCTTTCAGGCGTCCAACCTGCGCGGCGTACGCGCAGGTTGGACACTGACTGGATTACGTGCCGAAGCCAGCGACCACTTCACTCAGGCGTGAGCGACGACCGGAGAGTCGGAAGACCGGGGAGCCCGTGCGGATGGATTCGATCTCGCGGCACACCGGGCAGTCGCCCGTCACGACCTCGCCCCGAACTTCCACGGGGTTGTCGCAGCACAGGTAGTGGGAGCGGCAACTGGTGCAGCGTCGCATGGACACTTCTTGCTCGTGATAGAGCCTGACGGTCATGTGTGCGAGGTATGGGTCGATGTTGTCGACGACGTCTGCAGCCATCGAGGCCAGCATGGCGCGGGCGAAAGCATCCGGGGAAATCACGGACGATTCCTCGGGCACACCATAGAGAGCCCGTGCGCGGATGTAGTTGCGCAGGAAAAGGGAGGAGATCACATGCGCGCGTGGCGTCTCGATTAGCGAGGCCGTGCGGGAGTACCGACGACCACCCGGGTCAGAGGTGTCGTACCCGGCCTGCTGCATCGTGGTCTGGATCTCGACCCGACGGGCGTGGGTCAGGGTGTGGATCAGCCGCGGGCGGCAGCCCACCGACCCGAGAAGGAGAATGTTGTAGAGCTGCGAGATCCGGTTGCTGGCCAGCGCCGGCTCTGCGATACGTTCGATGGCTGGAAGCTCTGGTGTCTCATCCGCCAGCAACGTCCAGCCACGCAGGGTTGCCTGTTGCTCCGGGCGGAGGGATTTCATGCGCCCGGCTTGCATCAGGGAGGAGAGCGCGTCGGCCTGGATCGGCCGGAACTGGATGTCATGCGTATGAGTGAGCTTCGCGATCTGTGCCAGGCTCAGGTTCCGCACACGGAGCGTTGACGGTTTTACCCGGAAGATGAGACCAGCCAGAACTGGGTCCTGACGGCTGACTTCGCGAAGCGACTGGAAATACTGGGTCGCGAAGTTGGCTGCACCGTTGGCCGGTGAGAGGGGGACGTGCAGCGAATCGGCGTCGTCGTCCTCCAGGACGGCGTGTATCGCAGCGCCGACTCGATCCTCATCCACTGGACGGAACAACACCGCGCCCGCGCGAGCGACACCCAGTGCGATACGACGGTCACCAATCACCCGTGGACTCAGTTCCTCGACCACGTAAGGCGACGGCGACGCCAAATTGATGTCGCGTGCGAGATCAGACTCGCGGCTGATCCACTTTTGGTTGAGCGCGACGATGTCTCGTCGAACGCTCGTGGGGCAAACCGGCCCCAGACTTCCCCCAATCATCCTAGAGCCCCTTGCTACGCATCCTCAGTGATGCAAGTTGAACGTCCAATTTCAGTTCCAATTCAAGACGCATCGAACTGCATGACCTGGCGCAGAAGATCGCGCGTCCGGCCATCGAAGAGCTGCGTATCCCCCGCACCCTCTTCCAGCTCGTCGACGTCAGCCCCCTCGGATCCTTGGTTGGTCCCAAGGCTGGCTGAAGGCATAGCGTCAACGCGGCTTATCGGCAGCTCTTCGTCGGTCTGAAGAGCCGCTGGTTGCGAATCGTGATCGGTGTCACATTGCGTCACCGCATGAGTCGCCGGAGCCTGCGTCGCACTCGCTGGCAGTGGCGTTTCATGCAATGCGTGTGCCGTGACAGGTTGCATCGCCGCAGGGGCTGTCAGTCGCGGTGTTGGATCTGCAGCCACCGATTGCACAAGGGTCAGTTGATTGTCCTTGCCTCGTGCACAGAGGAAGCCCGCCTTCTTTGCTGCGATACCCAGCTCAAGCAACTGACGAATTTCGAGAACGCTCGGAACCTCCGGCAAACCGATAGCGGCCAAGGCCGGCCCGAGCTGATGCCCGGACGAAAAACTGAGAGTGCGAATTGTTCGCTCCGACCTCGCCATTCTCAAGCAACCTTCGGAGCCTGGGCCTGTTGTGTCGCGTACGCGTAGAACCCACGGGCGTTGGCCGTGATCGACTGGCTGAGCTTGACGACCTCTGCCTCTGGGAATGCCTCGGCTAGAGGCTTGGCGAACAGCTCGGCGCCGCCGCCGGCGACAAGGATCAGATCGATACCGCGCTCGTCCATCACCGAACGGATGTTCGCTCGGATCTTGCGCAGGTTGAACTCCACGATCTCTTTGGCTGCCTCGTGCAGCGCTGGCCAGAAGTCAATCTCATGGCTCCCGATCTGGAGTGGGCCAGCCGAAGTCAGCACCGCTTCCTGCAGCCTGGCAGGCCGAACCTTGATGCCGTGCTTCTCAGAAAGACGCTCGGCTGCGACGTGGACGACCCGCTCGCCTGCCTGTGAGGTGGAGAACGAGCTATCGATCCGGATTGAGTGCAAGAACATGCACCAGTCGAGGCTGTAGTGACCCGGATCCACCACGAGGACCGAGCTGTTGCCCGTGATCGTGTGCTTGGTCCGACCCTTGGCCATCTCCACCAGGTTGGCCGTGAATGCGCCTGCCGGCTGGGGAATCACGATCGCCTTGGCCACGGTCACGATCAGGTCCGGTCGCACGTGGTGTCGACCCTCCATGAAACGGAGCAACTGATCTTTGTGGGCCTGGTTGCGGTAGTGGGAGACGGGAAGCCCAGTGACAAGCACGTCGATGTGGGTCTTGCCCACTTCAGCCAGTGCTGCATAGAACAGCGCCCTGTACTCATCCGTGCTGCTGTAGCTCTCGTCCATCGACTGCACGAAGTTCGAGATGCGGGAGGGATCGATACCGGCCAGCCATTGCTCGCCATTGATCATCACTTCATGCCCGCCACCACGAGTGACCGATCCGTCGATCGACAGACCACAACGGTCTAGAGGCGCAGCCCCGATGGGGAGCTGCACGATTTCAGGATCTCGGCCTGAGCCGAACGCTAGCTTTGCAGACGAATATCCGAGGTCCAGGCCCATGAAAAGCATGTGAGACATCCTTCGGTGGAGTGGTCTCCATGATCGATGCCGCGCCACTCCTCTTGGGTGCGCAACCTGCCCGCGATACGGCTAGGTTGCGTGTCTCGTGTCGAACACGTGTGCGACAAAATCCCTAAATTGTCGGACACGTGATCAACACGCGCCGCGATGTGTCGAACACGTGTTCAACACGGCTCTCTCCGGTGGCACCGACACCTCGGCTGGGCCCCTTTTTGTCGAACACGTGTTCAACACGTGTCGAACACGTGTTCAACACCGCCCACGTTGGACAGCCAGTTTCGGGGCTTGAATAAGTACGGTCTCAGAACTTGCGAATCGAACGCTATGACCTATAGATATAGGGCACAGCACATCCGTTGACGCTATCGGTCATTGCGGTCCAATGACCTATAGATATTTAAGGGCACAGCGCCATGTTTGACGTCGCTCCATCTCAGCTCCAAGAAGTCGACCTGTTCGAGGAGGCAGCCATCGTCGTGCAGTCGATCCGAGAACAGGCCTTGTCGAAGGCTCAGCAACTCGCCAAGGAGTACAGCGACAAGCGGACGGAGCTGCAGCTGTCAGCAGGCGACTCCTTCATCGCTCTCGCGCTCGTGGTCAGGGCGAGGAACGACAACCGCTCGATCCAGATCCTCTGGCAGAACCAGCACTACCGGGGGCGGAAGCTCGTAGGTGGATCCGACGTCTCAGGCAAGAAGCGGGGCGAGTCTGGATACGACCTGTCGAAGCTGACGAGCCCGGCACCTGCCTGGTCCAAGGAACTGGTCAAGGAGTACGAGCTGAAGGCACGAGAGATCCGTGAGGCACTCTTGAGGCTGACCGAGGTCGACGACGCGCTGAAGGTCGTGACCCGGCGCCTGAAGAAGCTCGAGCAGCCACCCGAACTGGACGATGGCGCCCTATGAATTCCCCACAGAGCGGGACGGACCCGGATACCGCACCGATGTCAGAACGCGATCGCGCGGTTGTCGACCTCGCACGAGACACCCGGACTTTCCTCGACGGCCTGGCGTCCCATCTCGTCGAGAAAGAGCAGTCCGAACGTCGCTGGCGGACGATCAAGCGAGCGAGCTTCCTGCTGGTGGCCGTGGGCGTGGTCGCGATGTGGGTCCTGCTGTACGCCCCGCTTCTGGGCTGGAGCCGCGGGCCATCCACCCAGGTGGTCGCGGTCATCCCGATCGAGGGCGTCATTGGTTCCGGCCAGTCCGGTAGCGCCGATCGCGTGGTGCCCCTGATCCGCCGCGCCTGCGAGTCGAAGCTCACGACTGCCGTGGTCATGCGGATCGACTCGCCCGGCGGCTCCCCCGCTGACGCCGATGAGATCGGGTCTGCCCTCGCCGCGTGCCGAGCCGACGGCCGCGCCGTCCCGGTACTGGCGGTCGTCGACGGCCTTGGGGCGTCTGCGGCCTACCTGATCGCAGCCCATGCCGATGAGGTATTCGCCAGTCGCTATGCCTTGGTGGGCTCGCTGGGCGCCGTGATGCGCAACCTGGACGCAGCCACGCTCGCTGAGCGACTGGGTCTGCGAGAACGCGTCTACACCTCCGGCCCCCTCAAGAGCGGCAACAGCCCGTGGTCGGTGAACACGCCCGAGCAGGACGCCTTGAACCAGGCCCTGGTCGAGGACATGGGGCAGATCTTCGCCACCCAGGTCCGTGAGCTCCGCGCCGGCAAGCTTGGGGACGATCCCGCACTCTTCACCGGACGGGTCTGGACCGCGGACGCGGCATTAGGGCTCGGCCTCGTGGACGGGATCTCCAGCTTCGAGGATCTCCGCTCGAGCCGGTTCGACGACCTGCCGACCTACGAGTACCGGTCGCGCGCCAGCTTCCACGACCGCATTGGCCTCACGGCGCGTGCGTTTGCATCTGGCATCTCCGCCGCCCTCACCGAGAACTGACGATGTCCACCACGGACTTCCCAACCGGGCCAGCCTCCACTGGCGACTGCACTGCCGAGGAGGCCTGGGCTCTGGAGACCCACGGCAAGCTCTCTCCGGGCGAGCTGCTCGCCGAGGCGGCGCTGGAGCGCGACGTGCTCCGGTTCGAACTCGCTCAGGCCGTGGAATCGCTCGAGGCGGCCCGTGGCGAACGCGACATCGCCATGGCGGCAAGGACGCAGGACCGAGCCCTGATCACCATGCTCAGGCGTCAGGTCGCCGACCTGCAGCTGCACAACCACGGGCTGCGGATGATCGTGGCCTCGCTGTCCAAGCTGGAGCGCTGAGATGAGGATCAAGGCACGCACCTGGTCCGACATCCCGAACTCCAGCGACCTCGCCGAACTGGTCAGCTGCGAGGCGCGTGCGGTCTGGGAGCGCAACACCGGCCGGACCCGCCACGATCCCAACAGGGCCTTCCGGTCGCGGGTCGGCGAGACCGCACATGCGGAGACCGAGGAGCTGATGGAGCATTTCCGCAACGGGAAGGCGGTCTGAATGGCTCCCCGGCCCTCCAGTGTCGCAACCACCCACAAATCCAATCAGGTTGCGGTCCAGAGAGGACATTGGGGCGCGGGAGACTCCCACCATGCACAACCAACCTCGCCGCCGCATGGCTCAGCTGTTCGTCCCGCCCCCTTGCGTGATGCCGGACCACCACCCTGCCCGGCCCGAGGCCGCAGCAGTGGAACGCGCACTTGAGCGGGTGGCCACAACACATCCCGTGGAAGCCGGCCTCCTTCGCCGCGCGCTCCTGGGTGGGGCTGACCAGGCGTGACCCTGCCTTGCCCGCGCTGGGCGGGGCCGACGTACGGCGGGAGGCTCAGTGAATGGCGCCGGCGCAGCCGCGGCCGTGGTTGCCCTGAGTGGACTCTCCGCCTACCTGCTCCGGCACCAGGACCCCGTCCTCCCGTGGGCCGCAGGTGCCATGGGCGTGTTCTCCCTCCTGGTCCTCCTGGAATGGCACGTGCGCCCGCGCGGCCGGTTCTCCCTGATCTCAGGTGGGCCAGTGGTCGTGGGTGCCGCGAGCTTTCTCCTGGCTGCATTCGGCTGGACCTTGCGCGACACGCCCGCCGGCATCGTCCTGATGCTCACTTCGGTGGCCGCGTTCCTGGTGCTCACGCGTTGGCTTGCACGAGCGACTTCCCCGGCCCTGGCTGTTCTGTGCCTACCGCTGCTCGTCCTGTACGCCCTGATCTGCGCGATCGGCGGCGTTCTGGGCTTCACGCTCACCGCCCTGCACACGCCGGCGCGCCAAGCCCGGCCCTGACGTCGCAGAACTTTCGGCCCGTGCCGGGTGCGGTCTGCTCATTGCATCCACGAGGATGGAACTGATGACCACCGAGCCTGACCCGATCGACGCCGATCTGCCTTCCGAGCCACAGGGGCTCAAGGCCTCAACTGCACCGTCCTCAGAGGACCCTGCGACCCGCTACCAGCGCCTCGACGACGCGATCGTCGCGTCACTGCGAGAAGCCGGCACCGAGGGCATCCCCTTGGCCAGCCTCTGGCAGCTGCACGCCGGCACCGCCCTCCCGTTCGTCTTGAACGTGGCGCAGGCGCAGCGACTCGTCGACCGCCGTCTCCAAGTGTTGCGCAACCTCGAGGCCATCCACTGCGTGGACATGGTGTGGCACTTCGGTGCAGCGCCCCAGTCCACCGCGGACCGCGATCTCGACCCTCGCGATCCCGCGGACCTAGCCCGCCTGTGTGCCGAGGTGCTCGAGTGGGTGAAGACCGGCTCGCTCCCCGAGCACAGCGCCTTCCGGGCCTATGCCGAGTCTTCAGCCTTCGACGGTGATCCTGATGCCCGGTACCAGCTTGCGGAACGCCGCATCGAACTGGCCGCGCTGCAGTACGTGGCTGACCAGCGTGGACGCTCCAACCCCGGAACCCTGTCTGCCGCCGCTGAAAACTGACTGGGTGCATCGCAACCTACCCTCACGCCGTTGAGGTTGCGCGCCGGCTTCCCGAAACCCCGCACTGAGAATGTGACCACCTGCCCATCCGGGTGGGGCGATCGCCTGCGCACAGCGGAACTGCGTCTGACCTGCGGCGGCGACCCACGATTGCTCAAGGAGACGTGCTGATGGTGGAAGTCAGGGATGTAGGCGCTGGCCGCTTCGAGGTCTACGCCCAGGGGTGGCACTGGGAAGCGTTCCTGGACGCCGACCGCGCACATGCCGTTGCACGCGATGTCGCGGCCGGGATGAGCCGGGAGCTGGGAGTCGCTACCTACGTCATCGACGTGCCCTTCGTCGACGAGCCACTGCCCAAGGTGGCGTGAGCGACGCGATGCTCGGCAGCTGCGACGACATGCGTGGATCAGGCGAGACGGAAGGGAGCGTGGTGGCGGATGCACCTGCCCAGCAGCTACAGCTCGCCGGCTGGACGATCACCCGCGACGTCTTCGGCAACGTCTTCCTTTCGGGACCGCCGCATGCCCCTGGGATCACGCTCCTGACAGGATCGTGCGCCCCCATCGACCACCTCACCCTCGCACTGGCCGAGGCCGCACTGAAAGCGCCACCCACCGAGGTGGACAGCTCCGTGCGAGATCCCGATGCCCTGCTTGCCCTCCGTGCAATGGCGAGCTACCCGCTGCCCGAGGACGTCGCCCCCGACTACGTCCCGGCCGCTGACGGCCCGGCCGCTCACTGCGGGCTGATCTCCCTCACGGCCGTTCGTGCAGCACGACGCGCACTTGGCCGTCTTTCATCTACAGGCGAACCACGATGAACGTTGCAGTTGGCAGTCCGGTCCACCTGACGCCGGTGGAGACCTACCCCGCATATGAGTCCGTGCTTGCGAGCCTGGAGCTGCGGTCCATGGTCGACGACGCGCTGGCCGAAGCCCTGCGGTCCATTCCAGACCAGCCACCGCACTACGCCGCCGGGATCCTCGCCGCGCACGGCCTGCCCGCGCTGGGCAGGGACTTCGTCGAGATGTCGGAGCGCGTGTCTGCTCTGTACGCCGCCGCCCACCAGCGCTGCATCTCGCGGACGGACGCAGGGGCCGACCTCACCCCGGAGGAGCTGGCCGCGATCGAGGCGTACCTGGAGGCTGCCCGGCAGCTCAGGCCCATTCGCGAACTCGTGCTGCGCGTTGCCGATGCCGGCGCCACCCTGGACTTCGCTTTCGCCCCATGACGGATCGGGATGCACGTCTGCGGGTGTTCCACCTGGCCCGCCTCGCAACGACGCTGGCGACGAGGGCGTACGGACCGCCGGGCAGCGCTCACCCCGTCTTCGATCCAGGTGACATCCGGGCCTTCCGCGCGGCGTTCGTGCAGGTCGAGTTCGAGGACCCCTTCCGCGTCACCGCCTCGGAGTCCGGCGTGGACTTCACAGTCTGCGGGCACCTGATCGGCCACATCGACGCCGACGGTGCGGTGCGGTTGGCCAGAGACGGCAAGTTCGCTGCTGCCTTGCCGCATGTCCTGGCACCAAGCAACACCCGCACCCTGGCGGAACTCGCTTACCAGGAGCTTCGTGCACGACTCCGTGACGCCTATGAGGCCCGCACCGGACATCTGCTGATCCACGACGACACGTGTGGCGGCTACTTCCACTCCAGGGTGCGAGCCCTGCGGGGTTTGGCCACCCGCGCAGTGAAGCGATTCTGCTCCTGCATTGCCCCTGAGGCCCTGGCCGTACTTCGCCGCGCGCAGCTCGCCGGCGTTCAGCACGGGTGCCTGGTCGAGTTGGTGACTGGCAGGTTCGGCCTGGAGTGGACGCAGGCCATTCGCGCATACCCGGTGCTGATCAACTGGGCGTTCGACCCGGGCGTGCCGCTCGGCATCGTGGACTGCGTGCAGAGCCGGGCGCCGCTGGTGCCGGCCCTGGCCAACCATTTCCAGATCACGCCCGCAGAGGTGCGTCGCTTCCGAGGGCTGACCCCGCAGCGGTGCGGCCGCAACCCCGGGCGAGGCGCCCTCCGGCTGATCCTCGACCTACCCCCGCACCTGCGGCCCATGCGCCGGCGCGACTGGCAGGCGGCTTTTACCCTTCACTGCAACCTGTTCAGTGCCTTCGCCAACACCAGGCACCTGGTCGGCAACCGGCAGCCCCTCGCGCGCACGTTGACCCAGGGCATCAAGACCCCCTTGGGCGACCTGTCGGTCATTGAGGGCCTGCGCCACCTCAACGACCCGGTGGTGTCCATCGTGTCGCTCGGTCGGCAAGGCGGACTGATCCTCGAGCGGTTGATGCAGATGACCGTGCAGCAGATGGCTGCATTCAGTGCGCAGTGGCATGCCGAGAGCGCACGGGTCACGCAGCTCGCCCGCGCCGAAGCCGCACGGATGCTCCAGGTGGAAGGCTGGGACGGTGCCCTCCCCTCCCCTGTCATCCACCTGCCGGGCGACATCGTCGTGACCGAGCTCACCTCGCCGGGGCAGCTCGTCGATGAGGGGGCGATGCAGGATCACTGTGTGGCGTCCTATGTGGGCGACTGCTACGTGGGCCGGTGCCGCGTGCTGTCGGTCCGCTGCAGCTCGACGGGTGCGCGCACTACCGCGGAGCTGGTGCAGCGCAAGGTCGGCGCCAGGCGCGTGATCGTGCTTGCCCAGCACTACGGCCGGAGCAACGAAGCGCCGCCACCCGCGCTGGACCGTGCACTCCAGGCGCTCGTGCGTGATCTCAACGCCGGCGCTGTGACGGCCTGGCCGCGCCTGGACGATCCCACCGAGCACACGTCCTGGAACTCCATCCAGCGACGACTCGAGCCTTGGCTCCTGCGCCGCTTCGGCCTGGATGTCGACCTCGCGGCGGCGGCCTGACCTCGAACTTTCCGATCGTGCCTGGTGAGGTGTAGTTGCCCTTGTTTCCCCTCCCACGGCCCGCGCCGGACCTCTTGGAACCACGACCATGACCAATGCTGCATCGACCCGCCACGCCAAATCCCAGGCACGCCTGGAGCGCCGACTGCAGTCCATCGTGCGCCCTGCGGCGTTCGCCTGCTCCGGCCATGCGCCTGGCGAGACCGGGTTCTGCCGGTTCGAATCGGATGTGGCCTTCGAGACCGCCCTGTACGCGCAGTCCACGGTGGACGCATTGTTGGCCCTGCTTCGGGATGCCCAGCGCGACATCACCCATCTCACCATCGCCTATGGCGACGCCTGTGCGCGTGCCGCCGCCCCCGCGGCATCGCCTGCTGCTGATGCGGGCTGAATAGGGAGGTGTGACGGGGGTCTCGCCGCGTCGCCTATGCTGGCACCTCAAACAGGGAAAGGAAGGGGGATCCATGAAGGGCAAGATTCTTGTGTTCGCGCTCGCAATCGCTGCGTGCGGCTCGGCCTATGGCCAGCAGTACCTCGGCAACTACAGCTCGAACCAGTACAACCAGAACTCGACGAGCAACGCTTACGGCGCCGGCAGCCGCTACAACTCCAACAGCGTCAACAACCCGCACGGTCAGTACGGCAGTGAGTACTCCAACCGGAGTGCGAACAACCCCTACGCGACCCAGGCACCGAAGCTGTACGACAGCCAGGGCAACTACCGCGGCCGCCTCAGCAGCAATCGCTACGATCCGGATTCCGTGTCCAATCCGCATGGCCGATACGGCAGCCAGTATTCGCCCGACAGCATCAACAACCCGCACGGTGCGGGCAGCCGTTACAAGGCCGACAGCCCGAACAATCCGTACGGGTCGGGGCTGAGCATCTACGGTGACGACGACTGAGCCGTCCATGTAGGACAACGTGTCGAGCTGCAACGAACGACGCCTCCGGGCGTCGTTTTCGTTTGGGGCCTTCGCTTCGACGGCCAGAGCCAACTTTCGTGCGATGCCACGAGATGCACAGTGAACGCATCAACCAGGCGGAGCACACACATGGCAAATCTCATCGTCAACGGTCGCAGCAACACGTTCAAGGTCAAGGACGAGGCGGCTTTCCGCGAAGCCCTGAGCGAACTCGACGTGGTCATCCACTCGAGTGCCGAGGGCGTCTCGCTGCTCACCGGTGACGAAGGCGGCTGGCCCAACCACGACCACGAGGAAGACGAACCGATCGACTTCCTGGGCATCGTCAGCTCCCATCTGGCCGAAGGCGAAGTCGCGGTTTTCGTGTCCGCAGGCTGGGAGAAGCAGCGGTACGTCTTCGGCGAGGCGCAAGCAGTCAACGGCGCGGGCGAGGTCATCTACGTCGGTACCGACAGCATCTATGACATGGCGCTCAAGTCTTTCGGTATCGAGCCGACCCGTGCAGAGGCCTGACCTCATTTCTTATCGTCCAAGGAGGACACCCATGCACCACAAGCACATCATTGCCGTAGCGCTCGTTGCCACGCTCACGGCCTGCAGTGACCCGAAGGCCCCGAGCGAAGCGAACTTCACCGCCGCGTTCCACCAGTACCTCGAGGAAGCGCCCGTCGAGCGTAAGAGCGTCTGCCATGAAGTGCCGTCCTACGACCCTGCCAGCAAGACCGTGACGTGGACCGACACCGACATGGGTGCGTCCACGGCGGCTGAACCGAACCCGAGGTCGGAAGCCGTCCAAACGCTCGTCGACGCCGGGTTCTTCAGTGAGCCCCGCTATGAGGAGAGCCAGATTGCCTACGGCACCCGCACCGTCGTGACCTACGCGCTCGCACCGGGGAAGGAGTCGGCCATCGTGCTGGCGCAGGGGCGGAACGTGTTTGGCAGCCCGATGACGCGCCATGTCGTGTGCGGAGGTCGCCTCGAGCTCCAGGAGGTGGTGCGCTGGACCGAGCCCGAGGCGGGGTCGAACGAGTCGGTCGTCACCTACCGCGTGCGCTATGCCGATGTCCCGGCCTGGGTGACGGATGAGCGCCTGATCACCTTCCTGGGCGCACAGCACGGTGGTTCGGGCGAGCCATTTGAGGTCGAGAAGTTCGCGGTGCTGACCAATGAGGGCTGGCGGATCTAGCGATCCGACTCCCTGACTGACGCCTGCCCAGGAGGACCGACGAAGAAGCCCGTCGGTCCTTTTTCCATTGGCGGCGTTGGATTGTGCAATCCAAACAGGACGACACGGCTGCAGCGTTTCCCAGGCCCCTCTGCAGGCGGTAAATTCATGGGTCGAATATGGCGTCAATGTCCCGGAGAACACGCAATGTCCAGTGCAGCCGAATCTGCAGAGCCGCTGAAAGTGCGCGACCTGCTGACCATCCTCGCCAACTGCGACCCTGACGCAGTTGTCAGCTTGGATATCCCGGCCTTCATCGCCGAAAGCGACAACACCTTTGCGGGCGACCCCGACGGATTGACCGTCGACTTCAGCCACTCGCCGGCGGTGTCGCCGGGCTTCCTGACCAGCAAGGAGGCGCCCTATGAGACGTTCTTCGATGAGCACGGCCGCACCCGCGAGGGCGCCAAGGCGAACTCAGTCTCGATCACCCTCCGCGACAAGGACAAGAACCGCCTGATTGCCGCACGCCAACGTGCCATTGAGACCGCCAATGAGGATGCGGGCATGGAGCCGGAACCCGTCGCTGGCGATGCGGAAACCGTCATCGTGGACGTGCCGCTACCGCGCAGCTTGCACGCGACCATCCGCACGCTTCTGCATCGGGTGAACACGTCTCACCAGGTGCGCAATGAAGGGGCCTGCACGCACGGCCCGCTCACCGTGGTCGGCTTGCTTGCCATGTTGGCCGAGGACGCTGGCATGGTCGAAAGCCGCCCCGGAAGCTGGGAGGCCTCCCACATGGCCCAGGTGCTGGCAAGTCACGGTTACAACGCCTAATGGCGCGCAGCGACCTACAGCGAGTATCCAGGTGTTTCTGGACGGACGCGCGGGTGCGTGCGAACACGAGGCATCTCTTGGGCACCAGGCGAGGGGCTGGATCAGGCACCCGATGAGGTCCCGCTCGCCGAACATGCCGCAGTCATTGCGAGCAATCCACGAACGACAGGGTGATGCAGATGCATGCGCCCCGTGGCCTCGCACAGCGCCGGCCCGAGCACGTCTGCCGGCATACGCGGCGGGTCCACACCGTCGCGGGCCACGATGAAGTCGATCATGGCAGCGCGGGCATGTGCGGTGTCGCAGCCCAGACGCGCGTCGCAGTCATCGAGCCAGCCGAGCGCGTCCTCGGCTGACGCCTCACGCATCATCACGTCGTCGGTGTCGATCTCGTAGCGACGGCCGGTGCCGTCGATCTGGAACTGTCCCACGCGGGCAAGCACCCGCTCCCAGAGCCAATGCAGTGCCGCTGCTCGATCTGTCGCCGTCGAGTCGGGGATGGTGTCCATGTGTTCGCATCCGTTGGTGTTGCCTCGATGACACCACCGCGGACACGCACCCAAAGTAGTTGCCGTCCCCTCCGGCAGTGACCGGTGGCCACCTCGATAACTTTGTCGGCCGCCTTGATGGCCGAGCCTATGGACATGCCCACGGCAGATCGGTGGTCTCAGGCTCTGCGCCGGGAATGCGTGATCTTGAACGCAGGCAACCACGCTGTTCGCAGGCGCGGTTGCACCCCCGCCAGGCCCAAGCCGCCGGCTACGGTGACCATGCCATTCGAGAGGCCCGATATGACCAGCACAACCCCACCCACCCCGTTCCAGAACCGCGTCGGTGCCTGGGTATCCGACACCTTCGGCGCACCTGCTACCGCCGACATCAACGAGCGCGGTGACAGGCTGCTGGAAGAAGTGCTGGAGCTGCTGCAGGCCCACGGCTACGACCGCAGCCAGATCGGGCGCATGGCCGATTACGTCTATGGCCGCGAGGCCGGGGTGCCGGCGCAGGAAGTGGGTGGCGTGATGGTCACGCTCGCCGCGTACTGCCATGCCATCGGCATCGACATGCAGCAGGCGGGCGAACGTGAGCTTGCGAGGATCGAAGACCCCGACATCGCCGCCTCCGTGCGGGCCAAGCGCAAGTCCAAGCCCAACCTCCGGCCCGATGTCCATCTCGGACGCGACGCCGACATCGAAGGCTCCCGCTTCCCGCCCACGTTCCGCCCGGCCTCACTGGGCACCCGCGTGCGGCTCCGCCACGCCGCCTGATCCGCAATGCCACAGGGGAACCCATGAAGGACTACAGCAAGGTCGATGCCGCCATTCTCCAATCCATAGCGGATCGCCCCTCGACTCTCAGCGGGCTGAGCACGCAGGCCTGGCAGGAAGCCAATGCCCTCAACGCGAGTTGTGGTGCCATGCGTGTCTTGGACAAGCGCCTGCAGGCGCTCCGGAAGAAGGGCGCGATCCACTTCAACAGGGAGTGGAAGTTGGGAGCGAAGCCATGACCGGAGCCGCGGTTGCCAGGCAGATGGCAGAGCGTGGTGAACGACCCACATCAGGTCCGACGACAGCATCGAGCGTGCGCCGCAAGCCCAACGCAGCCCAGCAGATCGTCATCGCACCATCGACATCCTGGAGCCGACCGTGGCCGGCAGCGCCCACACCGGGCGAGACGGTCGAGGAGTTCCAGGCGCGCAACGGCATGATCGAGCAGCTCCCGCCGCCCTGGGAGCGTCCGCGGTGATTACCGGCCCCAACGCAGCCGTGCGCCGGCCAGGCATGACCCGGGTGATCGTGCAACTCAGCAGCGGCGACTGTTCGGTGGTGGAATATCACCCCGACGGCGAGATCCACACGGACGGTCCGTATTCGATGGCCGTCGCCACCTACCTCTACCCGGCCGCCGAAGTGCGCGTCGAGCACAACCAACCGCGCGGACCGTCCCGGCCCACGCCGGATATGCTCGATCGCGCTCGCGGCTGAAGCCAACAGGACCAGAACGACCCATGTTCCCGAGTGACCAAGTTGACGCCCTCATGTGGGCCATCAAGAAGCTGCAGGGCGAGGCCAAGGATCAGCTCGATCGCAACCGCCTGCACGTCCTTGAGCAGATGCGAAACCAGGCCGAGCGCGAAGCGCGCTCCTAGTGGAATCGCCCTCCGGCAACAGCAACTTCAAGCGGCACCCTGTACAAGCCACCCGTAACGGAAAAAGGGCCGCCTCGTGCGGCCCTTCTTCATTTCACTGCGCCTGCAGCACTGCCACCGTGGACGTCCATTCGGCCACTTCTGCCGGGCTCTCACCCGTGAGCTGGCCTGCCATCGCCGCGCTGGACGCAACGCCCGACAGCAGCTCTACGAGCGATTCGGTGGAGCACCCATTGGGGGTGTACTCCACCGTGAGGGCAAGCTGGACCTTGACGGTGTCGGCAGGCTCCGGCGGGATACCGAACACCGGGCTGCCGGCGTACGGTTTGAAGTTGTCCGGGGCGCCCGCGCACGTGGTGCAGGTCGTTCCGTCGTGCACCGTGACCACGTCGTATTCCTGATTGGCCGGGTTCCACTTCACTGCCGCATCGTGGTGGATCTCGCGGCCACCGCAGTCGGCGCAATACCAGGTCTGTTGATTCATCGCAGCGTTCCCCCGCTTTCTTCACCGCACGTCGCGGCCTGATCTCAAGCTACGTCGAGACGGGCGCTGGGAAACTTGCGGGACTTACTTGGCGATGAGGAAGTCTTCCGGCTTCTTACCCTCAGCGACCAGCGCAGCCATCCAGCGCGGCTGGCGTCCCCGGCCCGTCCAGGTCTCCTTCGTGTTATCCGGGTTGCGGTACTTCGGTGGCACCTTGCCCAACGTACGGCCCGCCGTGGACTTTCGGCCGGCAGTAGTCGTGCGCACCGCTGCAGATCCCGCCGACGCACCAAACAACTCCTCGCGCGTGTAGCCCTCCGCCTTGAGCATCTTCTCGACTTTCTGCCGGACGACCGCGATCGGCTTGCGCTTGCGTAGCTGGGTGCGCCGCTTGCTGGCGGTCTTGATCAGCGCCTCGAGTTCGCGCGGGGAAAGCGTGTTGACATCAACGGGCATGGAGATCTCCGGTTAGCAGGGTTTCCCTATCCTAACGCCTGGCTGGCACTCGGCACCTGGACGAGTGGTTTTCCTCGCCGCATATGTGCCGGCGACAATCGTTGAATCGAATCGAACGCCACACGGTAGGCATCGACGTCCCAGACCCAGGCTTCCTGCACGACATAGGTGCGGTCGTAGAGGATCCAGATGAGAAAGTCCCAGTCGTAGTTCGTGGGTTTGGGCACACGGGTCACAAAGCTCCCGCGCTTCCCACTGGGCCTGTTCCCCTTCACCTGGTACCGCGCGCCCTGGTAGATGAAGTCGTGTCCACGCTGGACCGCGGTCGCGCCACGCATCGCACATGAGTAGTCGCCGTCGCTGCATCCGAGCAGGCGCGCGGCGTCGTACTCCGACAGCACCGCGGTGATCTGCGGCGCGTTGCCGAAGGCGCTCTCCCACGCCAGGGCGCAGGCGACGAGCTGGGCTCGCAGCGCCTCCAGGCCGGCCGATGGGGGTGACATGTCAGGGGAAGATTGCATGTGGGCTCCGTCGTGGACGCTCGGCACCAGTCTGCAGTGCCACGCGTGGAAATACCCGCAACCCCCCTCGAGCGCGCACGGGTTGAAGCCTTGATCCGCCCAGGTCGGGATCTAGGCTGTCCACTGTGGTCGACCGGCGCGGCCACGGTGTCCTCCTCGCCGACCTCCGTCAGCCTGGCTCCAGGCGCGCGAGACCCGAGCCACCACCCGGCGGCTGGGGTTTCGCTCGCAAGAGCAGTGACTCGGCACTTTCCGAGATACCCCAAGGGGCACCCGCATGCCCTGCCAGGGGCTACGTGTGCGCCTTCGACTGAAGGAATCACGACATGAATGACCAGACCAAGTTCGACCCACTGACCTGTGCATACGTCGGCTACGGGCTCCGCCAGGCAATCGCCAACGGTATGGAGACCGAGTACGACGCTCTGTGTGGCGAGGACGGGCTGATGCAGCGGCTCGTGGACTGTGCGCCGTTGCTGGATGCCGAATGGGATCGGCGGTATGGCGAGGACGGCGTCGTGCCACACGGCGCGCACTTCGTCTTCTCATACGAGATCGCCGAGCCCTTCGGCGAGCGCTTCGCCAAGATGCTCGTGGAGGATGCCGATGCGACACCGGACGAGCTGATCAAGCAGCTCTTCCGCGAGGCGGACCCGGAGTTCGTCGAGCCGGAGCTGCCGCCGGGCTTCGATCTGGCCGCGATCAAGGCCGAGTTGACCGAATACACGGTCAAGCACGTGCTGACCGATCCGGACTGCCTGAAGCGGATCTGCCAGAACGGCTTCACCGCGCTCGACCGCCGCCCTGACGACGAACTCGTGGCCCTGTATCGCGCGGTCTTCGACAAGGAGCCGCCGATGACACCGTCCACCGCGGACGCCGAACTGCAGGCCGCTGCCTGACCCTGCACCTGGTCGCACCCACCCCATCTCGGTGACATCGAGATGGCGGTGGGATGCGGCCAACTTTCAGCTTGGCTCTCGCCATCCAGTCTCGGGACATCCCACCACGGAGCCCGTCATGGCCACCCGACCCACCATCGAGCTCAACGGCAAGCTCTTTCCCGCCTCGGCCGACGCCGCGCGCCAGGCAGCCGCTGCTGACCCACGTGTTGCCGGCTACTACCGGCGCACGGCCGGTCGCGCATTTCACCTGCACAACCTCGCCGGCGAGCGCGTGGGCGGTATCAACTGCCACGGCGTCTTGCACTCCTCTCGCCGTCTGGAGGACGGCCGGTACTGGCACAGCTACGGCACGCCGCGGGTCGTCGGCGACTACGCCAGCTATCTGCAGGAGCAGGACGAGATCCGGGCCGCGATGTCGCTCGTCCACGGCGGACCGGGCAGTGCCTAAGCCCCGCGTGCTCGCCTTCATCGCCTTCTGCTGGCTGCTGATGCCCCTCATGTGCATCTGGCTGATGCTCACCCACCCCGGCAAGTGCGCGCTCATCTGGAAGCGCGAGATCACCGGCACCTGGTTCAACCGCGACACGTGACCCGCTACACGCCAACTTTGGGGCAGCACGTCATGTCGCCTAATGAACTGGAATCCACAACCGGAACGCACCATGCGCAACGAACAGGACCCGACCCGCACCGCCACGACCTGCGCGCGGGGTGATGCTGTCACCGTGACCCACCCGGCCTTCGCCACGATCCGCGCATCGCGCGTACAGGGCCATCACCGGTTGTTCGGCTCAACCATCGAGCATCAGGGCGCGGTGGTGATCGAGCTCACCGAGGCCTGCATGGTGGAGTCCGGTGGCCGGCAGACCGTTTCCGACGGCCGTCGCACCATCGCCAAGGTGGCCCTGAGCGAGGCGCAGTGGGCGAGCTTCGTCTCGCGGCTCAACATGGGCACAGGTGTGCCGTGCACGCTGGAACGTGTCCGCGACGGTGAGCTGCAGAGCGTCGCCGGGCTTCCAGCCCCCGAGTCGTCCGCAGAGCGCCTCGACTCCGCGGCCCAAGCCATGCTCGACGAATCGCAGCGCAAGCAGGACGCCGCCTTCGACGCCATGCGATCCATCCTGGACGACGCGAAGATCCCGGCCAAGGTCAAGCAGGCGCTCGCCGCGCAAATGGACATGGCCCGCGATCACGGACAGGTCAACCGCGACTACCACCGCAAGGTGCTCGACGAGACCAACGAGCAGCTCGTGGCCGACGCGCGCATCGAGATCGACGCCATGGTGAGTGACATCGTCCAGCACCTCGGGGTGTCCAGCCTCCAAGAGGCCGCCGCGCTCGCGCACGGGCGCCGGCCGGCACTGGCCGCCGGCTGAGCAGCCTCAGAACTTTCGACCTGGCCAGCGTGACCCATGCTGGCCATCAGACCTACACGAGTCCGAACATGTCCACGATCATCCCGATCCACTGCAAGCACTGCTCCTCAACGCGCATCGCCGCCCTCGACCTCGTCGAAGCCTTCGTGCCGGTGGCCGGGCTCACCCGAGAAGCTGACGGCACGGTGGAACCCGAATACGCCAGCGGCAACGAGGTTCTGTGGGAGACGCAACACCCCCGCTACTTCGACGCGCCCTACTACTGCCGCGGTTGCGATCGCACGTTGACGCTCAACGACATCACCCCGCCTGACCTGCGCGTTGCCGAGGCCGAGCCCGCGCCGCCGGTTCGCCCGGCCAACTGCGGCCGTTGCGATCCGCTCTCGCTGCATCCATGCGGCGCTGCATGTGCGCGGCTTATCGGCGACCGATCGCCCCACGCGCTCCCGGCAACCGCCACGGGGGACGCCCCGGACACTGGCGCGGCCGCGGTCGCCGCGCTCCAGTTCGCGCTCACCGCCGAGGACGGCATCGCGTTCCTGCGGCTCTGGAACGATGGAGAGTTCGACGCATGCCGTCGCGAATGGCCGGAAGCACCGGTGGCGGTGTACCAGGGTGCCGACCCTCTCCTGGCCCCCCCGCTGTCGCCTGCGGAGGCCGCATGACCGCGACGTGCCGCTGTGACGAGCTCACCTGCTGTTCCTGCGGCGGGGTCCAGTGCGGCTGCATCGAATGCTGGGACTGCAATGCCTGCGATGACTGCAACCCGCCCGAGGGCTGACGCAGCCCCTCCCCTACCTCGTCGGACAACACCATGACCAATCTGGACAACCAGCCCGGTTCCACGCCCTCGCGCCCGTCGGTCACCCGCTGGCAGGTCTTCGTCGGCGTTGACGCCGCGCATTGCAACGAGGCTGTGGGCACGCTCTCCGAAACCCTGGCCGCGGCCAACGCCACGTTCGACCGCGCCGGGGCGGACTACCCGCGCATGCGGCGCCACCTGGTCCGCATGAGATTTCCTGCGAATCCCTACGCCTGCGCGTCCAGCGTGGACATCGTCCGCTCAGCCTGAAGACGGGCCTTGGCGCCGGCACGGGAGCGCCTGCGAACTTTCGGGGGCATCCGCGGGTGGCCTACTGGTCCCAAGCAACCACGCGAGAGCAGGCATGTCCAAGACCAACCCCCGCGGCCTCTACTGGGCCGACCCCGACCTCCTCGCCGCCGGCGCCATGCACGAGGTCGATCGCAACCTGCGCCGCGCGAGTGCCGGCCGCGACATCCAGGCCTGGCTCGATGCGGGCGTGCATTTCATCCGCGTGGCCCTGCGTCACAAGTGCCTCGACCGTCTCAACGAGCTGGCCGAGATCCACGGTGGGAACACTCGCCTGAGCGAGCGCTCGCTCGACGAGCTGTTCGAGAGCGGTGGAGAGACGGAACTGTTCGTCCAACGGCTGCGCCGTGAGGCCGAGGCCGATGCGGGCTTCGGTGCCGAGCTGCGCGCGGCGTTCGGGGAGCGTCTGTTCACGCGTGACCTCGCGTTGCCGCAGGCCGAACTGTTCGCCTGACTTGCCCGCCGGGCCGCCAACTTTCTGCGGCCTCACCCCGGTGTGTAATGGGTCTATCGAAACCCACCTCGCTCCCAGGAGATCGTCATGAACCGTCCGACCAAGTACAAGGCTCGCCGCCCCTGCCGTGAGCGCTGCTGGCGTCCCAACGTGTGGCCCATGTCTCGTGCCGTCGAGCAGTACCTCGCCCGTCAGGCCGCCCACGCCGCCAAGGCCGTCCAGGCGGCTGCCGCCCCGGCGATGGCCGGCTGACCGAGGACAGTGTGATGCACCGGATGCGCGCAACCATCGTGTTCGAGTACATGGCGGACCCCGCCAACTACCCGCCCGGCCTGACCCCCCAGCAGATGGCCGAACTCGACACTTGCGGCGACTTCGCAACGATCGTGGCTGAGCAGGGCACACTCACCGTGACCGCACTGGACGCCCAGACGTCCTGACGTCCTGACGCAGGGTCGTCGTTATCCGGCGGTGAGCGCACGAGGCTACATGTAGGCTATACTTAGGACATATGTAGCCGGAGGTGCCCCATGACCGATATCGCCAATCGTCGCGTGACCACCCCAGCGGGTAAGCCCGCTCGCCGGAGCGCTGTAACCGGAGCAGATGCGCCCAAGCGCAGGGAGCCACCAGCAAAGGCGGCCCGCAAAGGCGTTCATGGCGTTGCGCTCTACACGTTCCGCGAGAAGTGGCGGGACGCGCCGCTCAAGGATCGTGTTCAGATCGAGCGCGACGGTGTTCCCGCGGGCGTAGTGAAGGTGCTGATCGACAAGATCGGCGTGAGCAGCGTCGATTTCATCTCCTACGTGGGAATTCCGAAGGCGACCTTCAGCAAGAAGATGCGCGAGAGGTCCGCGTTCGCCGGAACCCCCGGGCAGTCCGTGGTGGGCTTCGTTGAGTTGATCAACAAGGTCGAGGACATCCTGGCGGCGCAAAGGGACAATCCCGAAGCGACCAATTTCGACGTGGAGAAGTGGGTAGGCGAATGGGTGGAGCGTCCCCAGCCGGCCCTCGGCGGTATGACGCCGGCCGAACTGATGGATACCCCCTCCGGCCGTGCGTCGGTGATGCGCGTCCTGGGAGCCATGCAGAGCGGCGCCTACCAGTGAGGCTCTACCGCGTCGCCACCACGGGCCCGACGTGGGAGCCGGATGACCTGTCCGGCGCGGGCGCGTCGATCGATCCTGGTCGCTGGAACCGCGCAGGCGAAAAGGTCGTCTACTGCGCGACCACGCTGGCCTTGGCTGTCCTAGAGACAGCCGCGCATATCGACGCGCATGGGTTGCCTCTGAACCGCTATGTGATCGAGGTGGATGTTCCCGACGCCGTCTGGGCGAAGCGGCTTGTGCTCACCCCCCACGACCTCCGGGTGGGCTGGGACGCCGTGCCGAGCGGGATGGTGTCCCAGGAGATCGGCTCCGCGTGGTACACCGCCGGCGCTCACGCCCTGTTGGAGTTGCCGTCGGCCATCATCCCTGAAGAAACGGTCGTGGTCCTCAGTGCAGCCCACGCCGATGCGCGCCAAGTGACGGCCGCAGCCGTGCGACCTTTCACCTACGACCGCCTGTTCCGCACTCGCCGCTAACGGCCACCGTCCAAGGGAGTAGGCTGCGCCCCATGTGCTACTCAGCCCAGATCCACGCCGAGTTCTCGAAGTTCCGCCGGGAGACCGGGGCGACGATGGATGTCGAGAGCTACATGCGCGTCTACTGGTGGCAGGAGGGCAAGCGCCGCCGCCCGAAGGTGCCCCGTGCCGTGGAGCGCGACATCCTCAAGCACGGACCCGCCGAGCTGGCCGACCTGGTCGAGCGCTGGGACATCTGGGAAGCTGGCCAGCTGGCGCTCGACATCGTTGAGCATATCGAGCGCATCTCCGATGGCCAGCAGGCCCTGGCCAAGAAGGTGACGAAAAAGGCGCAGGACGATGACCGCATCGGCGCCAAGAACATGCGCGCCGCTCGCCGCCGGGTCGACGTGCTGGGTGGCAAGCCGTCCGACACGGACCGCAGGATCTTCCCTGGCGTGTACTGCCCGGTCCTGGTGTCGGAAGGTGGCAAGCGCGTGGTCAAGCTCATGCGCTACCAGTGCCGGCCGGCGGGCAAGCCCGTGCTCTACGACCGCAAGTACCGCGGAACCTACAACGCACGCCGCGACAACCTCGAGGGCTTCTGGTCGGGTCTGTTCGGCCGCCACCACGCGGTGATGATCGCGGACCGCTTCTACGAACACGTGGAGGTCGACGGTGAGAACCGCGTCCTCGAGTTCGAACCTCGCACCGGAGAGCCCATGTACGTGGCCTGCCTCTGGTCGCATTGGACCGACGCCCGCGGGAAGGACCCGGACTTGCTGTCCTTCGCCGCGATCACCGACGAACCGGAACCCGAGGTTGCCGCGGCCGGCCACGACCGCACGATCATCAACATCAAGCCCGAACACCTGGACGCCTGGCTCAACCCGGACCCGTCCAACCTGGAGGCGCTGTACGCCATCTTCGACGACCGGCAGCACCCCTACTACGAACATCGTCAAGCAGCCTGAGCGTCCACCACGGGCTCGAAGAGTGCTGGACGCACGTAGCAATCCATGTGAGCACGCCCCTGCGTGATGGAGCCAGCGCAGCCCACAAGACGGCTCGACCTCCAGACTTTCCTCGAAAGGAGCCCCCGACCCTTCGGCGGCGTCAGGCGTTGCGGGTCTTCCGGTTTGTCAGGTGGCTGGGCATGTGCCCGACGATCACGCGCTGGGACTCCTCGTCGTAGGCGAAGTAGACGCGGAAGATCGTGCGCTCGTCGTAGCCTTTGCCCCGCTTCAGGTGCAGATCCAGCACGATCTGCCTGCCCTCGAACGTCTTGCGGTAGTCGGCCTTGAACTGGTGGCTGTCCTTTGCGTTGCCGACGGGTGAGCAGTCCAGGCCGAGCTCGAGTCGAGCGGCTTCGAACGCAGCTTTGCGGCCATCCTCGTCCGGACCGCGCCGGCGCATGTCCACGTACTCGTTGGCCAGCAGCAGCAGTGACCTGTAGGCCAGCGGCACGTCTTCAAACGGCGATTCCCGGCAGGCCTTGGCCGCGCTTGGCAACAGCACCAGGCGACCGGCGCAGTGCCGCTCGACCCAGTCCTCCAGCCCATCCCAGACGTGAGGAATCTCGGGCTCGCTTCCGGTCTCCGCCTCGTGCTGATCTTCTCCGCGGGGCAAGCCGGTCCAGGCCTGGGACGCCTGGTGCCGAATCGCACGCACGTCGTCGAGTGCTGCGTCGCGCTCCTGCTTCAGCGCGGTGATCTCCTCCTGCAGCGCCCGCACCTCCGCCTCAAGCTCGGCAATCCGTGCCGCCTGGTCGGACCGGCTCTTCTCGAGCTGGTGCACGATCGCCTCATGGCGGGCGCGTTCCTCTTCGACGGTGGATGCCAGCCGACTGGTGCGTTGCTGAAGGGTCGCCAGGCGCGACGCAGTGAGCTGCTGCCGCACCACCCGGAAAGGAGGTGCACGTTCGTCGAGGCTCTCGTGCTCGAGGCTGATCGCAGAGACTGCCTCGGCGATCTGGTTGGCCAGCGCCGGCGCCAGCGCCAGACCCGAATACGACGTCCACAAGGGATGGTCGAGCGGGTTGTCTCCGTGGCCCGGACGCGGTCGGTACACCCGGATGGCATTGCCGTAGACAGGGTAGCGAGCCGGTAAAAGCTCGGACAGCTGCCGCGCGACCGCCGGCCCGATCACGACAACGTGGGCCAGCCCCAACAGACGCGACGCCAGCTTGGTCAGAGACGCGTCGGCGTCCCCCGATCGGTTCGACACGACCACCATCGCGAGCGCGCGGCCCGGGTCGAACAGCGTGGCTTGGAGCCAGTTGAAGTCCCCATGCCCCCGGATCTCGGTGACGGCGGGCTCAAGGCGAGTGCCACCATCCCACAGCCCGAACTCACGACTCATGGAGACCACCGCCGCTGGCACCCCGCTTGTCGGGTCCGGCGCGGACGCGGTGCTGCGCAGCTGCGACAGGCGAACGCCCAGAGCGCATGCCTGGGGGAGCGCCACCAGCGTCATCTCGACCCGCCAGATCGCACCTTCGGCCATCTGCCGGCGATCGTCGAATCGCACTGCCCAGACGGTGGCTTCGTCCGTCTCGACCGTCACCTCGCCATCGGGCGTGCTGACCTGCTCACTCGTGTTCGTGGCCAGGCCGTGGAAGCCTTTTCCGGACAACCAATCGACGACCCTCGAGCTGGCCTGTTCCAGCGTCACTGGCGCATGGGCGCCGCCCAGCATTGCCGCCAGGGCGAGGACTTCCGTTGTGCCGGCGGCACGGTTGAGGCGCGCCGGTCGCGCCGGTGGCAGCAACGCGGGCGTAGGCATCGGGGCCAGGGCCGCAGCCTCAGGCTCGATCGAGGTCACTAGCGCAGCTGTGTCCTGCTGCCCTAACTCGATGTCGGGATCAAGCTCATCCGTGCCGCGTATGGTCCCGAGCAGACACAGCACTTCGAAGTGGGCGGCCTCGTGGCCTGACATACCTCCGGCCCGCTCGCGGCCCTGCCCGATGTCGCGCAGCGTTTCCAGCACCGACTCATCGAATGGGTACTCATCCTCGAAATCGACGCTGACTACATCGGCACCATAATCGTCGAGCGCAAAGAAATACTGGCCGGTCTTCAGGCTCACCCCATCGTTCGCACCAGTGTGCAGGACCAGTTCGTCGTCGCCGGGCCGCAGCCGGAATATGCGGCCATAGCGCTCGCAAAAGGCGGCGGACTCAGAGGGATCGAGATCCGGCAAGCCGTTCTCGACCCCCCGGAAAGCCGCGTCCCAGTCGTGCCTCTCCTCGTCCCCGAGTGTCCGGAGATCCTCGCGGCGCAGTGACACTTTGAACCAGAGCATCCCCTCATGCGTGGTCGGCGGTCCCCCGTCGTATCCGAATTCGTGCAACTCGGCCACGGTGTATCCCGCCATGACCAGGCGCTTTCGAAGCAAGACCGCGTGCAGGCGCGTCGGGACGCCCAGGAGGGTGGTGGCTGCTGCAGGGGCCGGGCCGAGTTGGTCGACGAACCTCGCAATGTCAGAAAGGATCGGTGTGGCCATCAGGATCAGGACGTCGACCGCGGGCTGCTTCGGATCGAGCGCGTGGTGCCAACGCTTGCGCACCACCTTGGTGGGGGGAACCAGCAGGAATTCGCGTCGGATGTTGCGCGCCGGCGGCAGGGCTGCGTCGCACCAGATCGTCAGGCTGACCGACCGCGGCAATTCCATGGCCCGCGCTACTAACGAGAGTCCGCGGCCGCCCATATCGGTCAGAACCTTCGCGTAGCCGCCTATGACGACGCGGGTCGGCTTGTCCGATTCCCAGACCTCGGGCGCCGCGTGCCGCAGGGCGAACAACGGGGGTGCCCAGTAGGTGGCCATGTCGAGAAGGTCGTGGCCTGGAGCACCGGCCAGAGCCGGTTGAGTCGCGAGACGTTGAGCGACGACGAATACCGTCCATGCTGGATCGCCGGTCGTCTGTTCGGGTGGTGCCGTCTCGGTATCGCTCATGTCGTGCTCGGGCCGTGGTCGCCCACACACTATGCCGGCCGTACGCGTGTCTGAAACCACCACACTCCGATGTGGTCAGAGTTCGTCGTCAGCAAGCCCATCGGAAAGGGGCTTCTCCCGCTTCTTCTGCGCGATCTCGCGGCGCAGCCGGTCCGCATGCCGCCGTGCCCACGCCTCGCAGCCCGCCTTGCCCGCTTCGAAGCTGCTGCAGGGCCGGACGACCAAGGGCTCGCTGATCGGCCAGTGGCACTCCAGCCGGGCAAACCAACCGCCGCTCACCGTCTTGAGCAGCATCGCTACAGTCTTTCCCTCGAGCTCGAGCTTCTGCTCGTCGCTGCCATGCTGCCAGCGAGGCCCCCATTCGAAGCCGTCGGGGAGCCCCGAGCCGGGCGGCGTGCTGCTATCGGTCGTCACACGGCTCGTCATCACCGGGGATGAGCCCGTTGTCGCGAAGGATGCACTGCATCCGAGACCAGACGTGGTCGTGGTCCTCGTCGCTCGCGGCTTCCAGGATCTCGTCGGCCACCCCTGCGAACTCGTCTATCAGGAATGGGCTGTCTGGATCTTCCTCCACCCGCTTCTGCGTGTGGGCCGCCAGATCATCAAGTTCCTGGTCCAGCTGGGATCGGGTCTTCTTCATGGCGCCTCCGCGAGTCAGCTGCTCTCGTACAGCCCCGCCGCGCAATCCAACGTGAAGCCGGCCGTGCTGTCACCGGTCAATGAAGCGTGCGAGTTCTACGGCGTCGTCCAACGACTCGATTCTGATCGTGATCTCGCCCGAGGATGTCTCCTTCGCCGCGGGAAACCGAGCAAGGACCTCGGCCTTGGCAAACTTGGGCGGGCGCAGGGAGGGTGCGCGGAAATAGAACAGCAGCCAGGCCTTGTTCGGAATGAAGGCGAAATCCCAGTCGCTCCCGCGCATGAAACGAAAGTCTCGGATGTGCCCATGGCGGCCGGGCAGACACTCGTAGTCCGGAAGCGTGGAGGCCCATCCCATCAGGTAGTGGAATGCGCGCTTCGCATCTTGAGAGTGCACCACGCTGAAGTGCTGCGTCAGAAGATTGCCGTCTTCGTATGCCCGGAACATCGTTCGCCTCGAGGACTGTAAGTTCGCATCCGACTGCAGGTGGTCAGCTCCGCATCAGGTCCCGGACCTGCTCCACTGTTCGCGCAGGTCCCCGACTGTCGATTTTGGCGCCGCAGCCTTCTTCCCAGGCGTGATGAGCTGTACGGACCCTCTGGGTAGCCCGAAGACTGTCTCGACCCGCTTCTGGATCGTCTTGACTGATGCCGTCTTCTTCGCGGCCTTGAACCGCAAGCCGGCGTACCGCCCTGGCTCCGCCGGTACGTCTTCAAGCCAAACCTTGAGTTCCCAGGCAAAAGCGTTTCTGCAGAGCATGCGGCCTGGACGGTTTTTGCGCACGACGGCCACATCAATGCCCACCGAGGTGAGGTCGTAGCGCAGGACGCCCTCAATCTTCTCCACGTTCTCTAACGTCCAGTGATCCCAGTCGTCGGCATCCACGGAGACGGTGATTAGATAGGTCGCCGCATCGCCCTGTCCGTCCAGGTGCACGTACTCCGACAGGGCGAGCCGACTGCGCTTCGACGTCGCGAGCACCTTGCTTTTGTCCCGGCTGTACAGAGTGATCGTCGAGTGCGGAGGCCACTGGCGCATGTGCATGCCCTGCAGGAAGGAACCCTGAGTGTAGGAGGATCGCACCCTCCATTCATAGATCGGAAGTGCAAGACTTGCGGCTCCTCTCGACCCTGCAACATCCTGATGATCGACCTGAAACAGCGCTACCTCGGCTCCATTCTGGGTTTGGCGTGCGGTGATGCCATTGGAGGGCCGGTGGAGTTCTATCGGCGCGGCCGGTTCCCGGAGGTTACCGGCATGCATGGTGGCGGCAAGTTTCAGCTGCAGCCCGGGGAGTGGACGGACGATACAGCGATGGCGCTGTGCCTGGCCGAGAGCCTCTTGGAGTGTGGTGGCGTGGATCCCCTGGACCAGATGCAGCGCTATTGGCGCTGGGCAAATGATGGCCGCCACTCCACACGCCCGCACGCGTTCGGCCTCGGGAAGACGGTCGCCGCGGCACTCGGACGGTTTCGTCGCACCGGGCAGCCGCTCGCGGGGTCGTCCGCGCCGAACAGTGCGGGCAACGGGTCCCTGATGCGGCTCGCCCCCATCGCTCTCTACTTCCACTCGCGGCCAGGCGAATTACTGGCTGCCGCGGAACTCAGTTCCCGCACCACGCACGCGGCCGAAACTTGCCTCGCGAGCTGCCGCTACCTAGTTGCAGCCCTGCACGCCGCGCTCGCCGGCGCACCCGACAAGGATGCGGTACTCGCCTGGGCGTCCACGCTGGATTTGCCGGACGAGATGCTGAGGATCCGGGAGCGGCGATTCCAGGACGCAGACATCGCCACGATCTCCGGTTCAGGCTACGTGGTAGACAGCCTGGAGGCCGCGCTTTGGTGCTTCTGGACCACGGAGAGCCTCGAGGCGGCCGTGCTTCAGGCGGCCAACCTGGGCGATGACGCGGACACGACGGCGGCGATCTGCGGTCAGCTCGCCGGCGCCTTCTACGGGGCGGGCGCCATCCCCGCTCCCTGGCTCGAAGCGCTCCACTACCAAGATGTTCTTCGCAGCATGGCCGAGCGGCTTTTCGAGGCCGTTGTCGTGGCGCGGAACAGCTGAGATCCATGCCGGGCGCCAGCACGACAGCACAACCGCAAGTTTCCAGCCCGCCCACAGCATCACCTTGGGAAGCCCAGAACCGCTGGCACATGTAGCCAGGCTGCGCGGATTGCACAGGAACCTCCGCGTCAGTGCGCAGACGGGAAAGCTGTTGGTGTCGCCAGCAGCGCTCTCAGCGGCGTATCGGGAGATCCAGTGCGTTGATTGGGCGGATTACCAAGCCTAGCTTGCCACCCTGCTGGCGGGGCTGGTGCTGGAGCTATGCCTCGACGACTTCGCCGTGCACCTCACGGACGGCACGGTGGAGCCGGCGCAGCCCAAACCCCGCGCCATGACCGCCGGCGGCTGAGCGCACAGGCGCGATCGTCCCGAGCGGCGAACTTTCGGCCGCGCGGACCCAAGGCTTACTGGTCTTCGAACCGACCGGGAGCCACGCCATGTCCACTGCATCGACCACCCCTTCCCCTTCAGCCTTGATGGACGCCGAGCTCGAGCGGGCGCTCGCCGCGGCCGGGCGCCAGCTCCGCGCCGATGCGCTTGTGATGGAGCGACGCCACGACGCGCTGTGCCGGGCGCCGTGGAGCAGCGATGCTTGGCACGACGCCGGGATCGAGTTCCTCCGCGAGGGCCTGCGCCGCGGCTGCATGGACCACCTCAATCGGCTCGGCGACCTCCGCGGCGAGGACAGCTCTCTGAGCGAGCGTGCCACGGACAAGTTGTTCGAGAATGGCGTGCTCTCGGATGCCTTCGTCTACCGCCTGCGGCAGGCCGCGGCCCGCGATGCCACCTTCGAGCAGCAGCTCCGCGACTGGTACGACGAGCGCCTCTTTACGCGGACGCTCTCGACGGCGCACCCGTCCCATCCTAAGCACGCCCCGTCCACGGCGGACTGCACGCCGGCCGCACCGCTGGAGCCGATCCCGCAGCTCGCGCTCGCCTTCACGTGATGCCGCGCGAACGGCCCTCACGGCTCGCGCCAATATCTTTCGCAAGCAGCCGCGCGTGGGACCGTGTCTTCAGACCTCCGGGAGCACACCATGACCACCGCCGACCCCCTTTCGCCCCGCCCGACTTCCACGATGGCGAGCCGTGACCCGGTGCCATTCGTCGACGTCGTCCGAGCCCTCTACGGGTTGATCCGCGACCACGTGCACACGGTGCTGGGCGACACCCTCGACGATCTACGTGACCGGAACCCTGACGATGTCCGCATGGAGTTCGACAATGCGATCTGCGAGATCTGCGCGCGTCTCGGTCTTGGGGACGACGTGGAAACCCGCGGCATGCTCGGGGAGATGGTCCTTGATCAGGAGGCCGCGCTCGACGAATACCTGACCGAGACCACGGAACAATGAGCGCCGCCACCGCGCCAACCGTATGCACGACATGGCAACGTGCCAGCACTGCCCCACCGCTCAATCCGCCGGCCACCACCGACTTCGAAGCGGTCTCGGACCCCGTGCTCGCCATCCGGACGCTCCGTGACGGCGGCCGGGTGCAGCTCGTGGCGAGGTATAGCCGCGACCTCGAGGAGTCCGAGGAATCCCGCTGGCGCTCGGAGTGCAGCGAAGCGTGGACGCTCCACGACGTGACGCACTGGCGGCCGCTGGATTGGCCGGAGGACACCTGACCTGCCCGGGACGTTGTCCCCAGCGCGTCGTCCGCGCCCGGTACCATTCGGTGCATTCACCGGCGCGCTGCAGCGCAAACTCGCCTCGGGGAGGTATCGCCTACCCGAGGCGCAGGCGTGGCAGCTCGCGCAGTCGTTGTGCGGGGGATCTTCTCACGGCATAACGCGAAGCGGGGTCTCGTTGCGCCCTTCCGAGCCGCAGTCCGTTAGCAGTCCCCGCGCAGGGGCCATCCCCCGCGCGCGTCCACAAGCGCATCGAGGACTGCCTGTAGCTCGAGCGTACGGGAAAGGGCAGCTACAACTTCGTGGTAATGCATGACGTCCTCGAAACTGAGCTGACGGCCCTTACGGTCCTTCAGCCACTTTTCTGCAACGCGGTAGCCACCCATATGTATGTCCCACACACACTGTGGCACGTTGTCGAAGTGTTGTGAGTTGTTGATATATACGCGACCCATGTCATCATTGCCCTTAACCCAGCGAACCTTACCCACTTCGTTACTGCCGGTGATATCGAAGCGACTCACCCGTGGCTGCTTTTGTTCCATCGTGTGCAGCGCGATCAGCTCGTGGCCGATGATGACGAACTTATCAAACAGTTCGCGTCCAGGAGGGAGCGGCACACGCGGGAAATCGCGACGCAGGAAGTCGGCGTACCGAT
This sequence comes from Alterluteimonas muca, assembly GCF_021191595.1. Taxonomy (NCBI): domain Bacteria; kingdom Pseudomonadati; phylum Pseudomonadota; class Gammaproteobacteria; order Lysobacterales; family Lysobacteraceae; genus Alterluteimonas; species Alterluteimonas muca. The sequence goes on along the minus strand of NZ_JAIWPS010000005.1, from coordinate 85,853 downwards.
TGCGGTAGGAGGGCGTATATAGGACCGCGTAGAGCCAAGCAAATGTTTCTTCTGGAGACGGGTCGCCACTGACTATGCTAGAGAGTTCTTCGAAGAATTTTGCAGCTAAATTGGGGCGTTTTTCGTCTGAAGCCTGGTTCAGAAGGTCGGTCGATGCGCTCGCGTAAAGCCACAAGGGGCTGGCGGCCATGATTCCGCGATTACTGTATTGCGCACGGTTATCAGCAATCGTATTGAGAGCGAGTATATGCGAATAGCCTTGATCCACAGACGCTTGCCGCATCATTGCTAAGCCGATGTTCTTGCGGCCGATGAAGTGGTCGAATGCGCGCTCTCGCCGATGAACCGCAACGTTGCGGTCATACACCGTCCAGCGGAGATCAAATGGTCGGTATAAGATCGGAACCACCCTCTCTCGCCACGAACCCTCGGCAAGTTCCTCCTTCGCCCGTGCGTATCGCCACTGATCCTGAGAGCATAACTTGAAGTGCTCACGTGCCTCAGCCTCCGTAGCGGTTGCTAATAGGCGCTCAACTTTCGCAGCAGCTTCCTCTGCGGTCCACGAGATCGCGAAGTCATCGTGTGTAGTGACAATTCCGGGCGCTGGGTCACCGTTAGGCGCAAATATGTCACGCAGTGACCAGCCGGTTTGGTACTCAATAAAAAGGTCAGCATCCTGCGACACAAACAGATACGCAGGGGCAGCCGGCTTCAGTTCTTGCCATTGAGTTGACAGGAGGTCGGAGGCATCTAAAGCGTCGTACTTTGACAGGCGAACGCCGAACAAGTCGGCCCGAAACACTCTGCCAAGGTGCTGCGAGCTGCGCTGCAGATTCTCACGTCGCACAAAAACTCCGATAGCCACACCCTGCTGAATGTCGAACACGTTCTCGTCCTTGCCGCCGTCTGGCGCCTTCTCCTTTTTCTTACTATTGCCGTGGAGGTCGAACAGGTAAAGCTCGTCGAAGCTTTGCAGCAAGCTGCGCCGCATATCCATGAAGGTAGGATTGTCGAGATAGCCATGATTTGTCACGAAAGCCAAGATGCCGTGGCCGGTCTGTTCAATTCGCCACTGCGCGAAGCGGATGAATTTCACGTAATCATCCGACAACCATTTCGACTGTGCTGGTTTCTTCAACTCAGGACTTTTCTTGTATTCGGTCATCAACTCCTCGATCCATGGCCCCTTGTTGACCGAATGTCCCGAATACGGAGGATTGCCTAACACCACCATGACCGGTGCGTCGCGCTTCACGTTCGCCGCAGCACGTGACTCCTCAGCGAGCCATTGAGTAAACAGAGGTAGACCGGTCAGTTCGTGCGCCTCCTCTAGAGAGTTCGTCAGAAACACGCCCAGGCGCTGGTCGCTGACAAAGTCGTAACCGGACTGCTCCAACTCTAACCCTAGCTTCATATGGGCTACCGCGTATGGCGCCATCAGTAACTCGAAGCCGAATAATCGAGGCAGCAGATGCTCGGCGACGTACCCAGGCCACGCACCCGAATTGCCGTCGAAGTGCTCACGGATCTTTGCGATAACCGCATATAGGAAGGTTCCTGTGCCTGTGGCTGGGTCAAGGATCTGCAGGCGATGGGTGTCGTAGGCTTCCTCGCCCTTACCTTGGGCTTTCCGGCGCCTGAGCTTGATCTTCTTCGCGTAGGCCAAGCCTTCCTTCATACCGAAATCGCGCTTCAGCACGGCATCAACGCTGCGAACGATGTAGCCGACCACGGGCTCGGGCGTGTAATACACGCCGCGTGCTTCGCGCATCCTCGGATCATAGGCAGCCAGGAAGGTCTCATAGAAATGAACTACCGGGTCTTCCTGACGGGTGCGCTTGCCGAAGTCGGACAGGATGGCGGTCATATCGGCGCGTGCCAGCAACTCGGCCAGCTGGTCCACGGCCCACGCGATCCGCTCGTCCAGGTCCGGTCCGGCAATGGAGTTGAATAGCTTGCGCAGGAAGGGATTGGTTTTCGGCAGCGCGCTTGCGGCGATCTGCCGAGTGAATCCTTTTGCGGGTGCGTTGCAGCGCGCCGCAAAGAGTCCATAGCACAGCGTCTGCGCGTACATGTCCGCGAACTGCTCGACGGTGAGGGATTCGATCAGAACTCTTCGGAAGGCTTGCAACTGCCCGTGCAGCTCGCCCTGATCACCCTCGGCCTTAAAGGTCTGCTCGATCAGGCCGCGAATCAGTTTGGCAAGTCCCGCCATCCGGGTGGCGAGGTCCTGTGGAGTGGACTTGAGCGGGATGTCGGCGAGCAAGAACTGGTCCAGTAATTGGACCGTAGCGGCTGCCGCATCTTCGCTCCAAAGGATGCGGCCGTTGGCGGCTGGGCGCGGCAAGTGAGTCGTGAGACGCAGTTCGCCGTCCAAATACCAGCGGAAGGATAGGTAGTCGGTAAAGACGAGGTTGCCGAGCGATTCGCGATAGCGGGTTAGCTGTTCGCCGCGCTCAAGTTTGGCGAGATCCAGACCGACATCCTTCGCTTCAACATGGCCCAAGGGCACCTTGCCTCGAACAACGATGAAATCCGGCGCGCCGCACCTGATCTGGCGCGGCTCATTGATGGCGTCCACTTCTGGTCCGCCGAGGGCTTCCAGCAGACCTTCAAGCGCTGGGCGGTGAGTATGCTCGCTGGCTTGTCCAGTCTTAAGGGCCTGCTCTACCGAAGCCAGGTAGGTTCGCATCGCATCGAGCTTGCTCATCCATCGCCCTTCTTAGTTCTTAGTCGATAGGGTACGCGAAGACTCGCGACTTTCAGACAGTGGTGGCACGAAGCCCCATTTGCGTCGGTGTCCTCTCTTCCGAGGTGCATAGCGCCTGGCCCTAGCGACAGGGGGCACGTTGGAAAATAGACCTCGTTACAACAAGACGCAGTGCTTCGAGACGTTTCCGTTTCCCGACACCTGCCTCCCGGCTGACATTACAGTCGCTGACAGCAGAGGCAGGGCGAAGACCCAGCCTTCACCACTCACCCAGAACCTCGCCCGTCGCATCCGCACGCTCGCAGAGTCGCTCGACCTGCATCGCATGCGCCAAAGTACGAGAATCCGGGACTCACTCTAACGGGCATGTATCCCGTGTTGGACAAGTTGCGCACCGGCGACGACCTGACGGCCAAGGAGTGCGCGCCATCCACGACCAGGGGCTGGTTTCGGTGCTGCGCCAGCTGCACGACAAGCTGGATGAGGCAGTGCTGCAGGCATACGGGTGGGGTGACCTCACCGACACCCTGCGCATCGCGCACGGCACGGTACTGCTGACGGTCGGTGACGCCGCATCTGCTCGCACGGAGGCGAAGCGCGACTTCGAGGAGCGTGTGCTGGAGCGCCTGGTGGCGTTGAACACCGAGCGCGCCGCAGAAGAGGCGCGGGGCCATGTACGGTGGCTGCGGCCGGACTACCAGAACCCTGCCGGTGGTCATGCAGCGACGGCGGCAGCGGAACAGGGCGAGCTCGTGGACGTGGAAGACAGCCCGGCCGTCGCACCAGTGAAGGCGGCCCCATGGCCCAAGCAGGCGCTAGAGCAGGTCCGCGCTGTTGCAGACGTCCTCGCGAGCAGCCCGATCGGGTTGTCCGAGGAGGACGTCGCAGCTCGGTTTACAGCGCGTGGCCCTTGGAAGAAGCGGCTGCACGAGGTGCTTGGCACTCTGGTGACTGTGGGGAACGCCCGGGTGCAGGACGGGCGTTACGCTCCGGGTCGGTAGTCAGCCGCCCTTGCCATCAACCTGGGCGTCGAGCATGGCCACTACGAGCGCGATGCGCTCCTTGCGCCCCACTGCAACCACCAGGTCACCTGACTCGTCAAGAGGCGCGCAGATTGCGGCTGCTCCGGATGCTTCCAGAGCCGCACGAGCAACCCGGATCAGTTCGTCCTTAGAAGAGGGCTGTGCTGTTTCCATGAGGCCACCTTTTCGACGGGCGGGGAGCCTCGAGATTGTCGGCGCCGCGCGCTAAGGCCGGTGAAGGTCTCAAGACGCGGCGGCCGCCAATTCGCACGATCGAACTTGGACCGCGGGTGGCTTATGGATCACAGGCACGGCTGGATCAGATCCGAGAAGGCCTGCTTGAAGCCTTGGCGGTGCTTCGAGTAGTACGTGATCAGGCTCCCTGCCCCATCCCGGGTCACATCCGCGAACGCATCAGGCGCCATGCTTTGCGGGTTATAGATCATCACCTGCCTGCCGTTGGCAATCGGATTGATCCGCACGTCAGGTGTCAGCGGGAAACGCTCTTGCAGGGTCCAAGCCTCGGCCACGCAGTCCGCAACGGCATCAGGCGACTTTCCCGAGGCGAAGGTCGCGAAAGGGCCATCGGTCCGCATCTCGGAGACGCCCGCACAGCCGGCTGATGTCAGAGCAAGGAGAACGAGAAACAACCTGAGCATGTGCGTTCCTTCCGGGGCGACGACGGAGACCACTCTCGCGTTGCGCCAACGTACGACCTCAGAGCGCAGGTTGGAAGCCCACACTGGACTGGGCCCGGACTAGGGTGGAATCCTCGCCCCCCCCAGACGTCCCGATGCCTCCCCATTCCGCTGCGCGGACCCCGCACCGCACCGTCGTGATCGACGGCCAGACCTGGCCCATTCCGAAGGGAGTGACGCGCATGGCGCGCTGTTGGCGTGTAACTGCGCCGCCCGGCCACCCTGACGCGGGTCTCGTTCGAGAGTTCAAGGCACAGTCCGTCGGTGCGATGGGCATGTATCTGGAAGCGATGGCCTGGTACTACGGCCGTCCTGGCCCCGGCATTCTGCTGCCGATCGGCTACCGACTCGTTCGTGTCGGCGAGATCCATCTCGAGGTGCCTGTGGGGGTGAAGAGGATCACCGATGGCTGGCGATCCGCCTGTGGCGATGCCGGCGTGTCGCCTGGCAAATTGCGTGATTTCTCGGACCCGTCGGGGGACGCGACGCGCTCGCTCGCCCGGGCAATTGCATGGCAAGACGGCACGTTGATCGAGGCTCCACGGGCACCCGCAATAACGGCGGTGACGGAGCCGGTGCCGCTTCGCACGCGGAAGCGTGGGGGAGGTCGCCCCTTGGAATGGCACCCGGCAGATGACCTGATACTGCTCTATCGTCTTGCCGAAGGCCCTTCACTCCAGCACGTCGCCGAATCGCTGGGGCGCACCGTGAAAGCCGTGACTCAACGTGCGGCTCGCCTCGGCTTCGGCCGGCGGAATCCGTACTACCTGGACGATCGAGAATGGACCCAGGAGGAAGACGACATCCTTCTGGCGTGGGGCAACGAGCTCGATTCCGAGTTTATTCACCGTGTGTTCTTCGTCTTCAATAGTCAGATCGAGCACCGCTCCTACGGAGAAGTCCGCGCACGATGCCGACACCTGGGTGTGGGGATCAGTTACGCCGAGATGGTGGATCTGGTCGGTGAGGCATGGGAGGAAAATCGGCGCGGGCGAACGAAGGTTCAAGACATCTCGCGACGGCGTACGCCTCCCAAGCGGCGCCCAATCAATCCTTGGACCGGGGCGGAAGACTCGCTCCTGAGGGAATACCAAGGACGCATGCCCCTACGCGAGATCCACAAACGCTTCTTCGTCTCGCCTTGTGGTCTCAGTGAGACCCGCAGCTATGCGGCGGTGGCCCAACGGATCGGGGCTCTGGGAATCTCTCTGGACCGGCACGAGGCGTCAGAACTCTCGCGGCGGTGGGCGCTGGAGCAATTGTCAGAGGCCGCCGAGCGCCCAAATTTGCTGGCTGCGACCGCGTGCTCAACTAGACATCTCGAGCCGATGGGCACATGGACCATGAATGAAGTCCTAGACGCTGCACGCGACCTCGCCTACCGCGCACATGCCAATCAAGTTGATCAGGCGAGCATCGCCTACGTCGAACATCTCGAGCGTGTCGCCTCGGCCGTCGCTGATGATCTGGAAGCCGTCGTAGTGGCCATGCTTCATGATCTGGAGGAGGACCAGCCTGGGTATGCCCACGAGCTGGAGAACTTCCCCGAGCGGATCCAGACCGCGCTCGATGCGCTTACCAGGCGTCCCGGTGTCTCGCCGGATGCCTACTACGCGCGCATCCGGCTCGATCCGCTCGCGCTACGGGTGAAGCTGGCGGACATCGCAGACAACGCCGACGAAGCGCGTCTGTCCACCCTGGACGAGGCCATCGCGAACAGGCTGCGGGCCAAGTACGCCAAAGCGCGTGCCGCGCTCACGGCTTGAAGCGCGGCGGGGTTCGGGTCCTACGATCCGGGCCATGACACCGATCCAGCAGGCCTACGCCATGGCGGCGCTCTTTGTGGGGGCGCACTGTTTCTCACCCTGCTGGCGTTCCTGGCGGTTGGCTACCAGAACGGGCGGCGCATCAAGGAAGCCGAGCGCCGGGCTCAACGCAAGGCCGCAGAGTAATCAGGCCGGAAGAGGCAATGTCTCAGCCGCCGGTGCCGTGAGCATTGCGTGCAGCGCAGCGGCCCGCTTCGGCCCCATGCCATGCACCTGCCGCAGTTCCTCGACGGATGCGTTCAGGACGCCCCGCACGGTGCCGAAACGCTGCAGAAGCCGGTCGGCCATCGCCGTGTTGATCCCTGGTAGCCCCTCAAGCACGTACCGCTGCGCGTCCAGGACCGCGGTGGGCTTTCTCGTCCGCAGGGTCAGGTTGTAGCCCAAGCCATTGCGGTCGTGCTGCGCGAACTTCGCGAGCACGTAGGCCGTGTGCTCAAGCGAAGTGGTCTGGAACACACTCATGCCCTGCACGTTGGCCAGGCACGAGATGGCCCCGATGATCTGGGAGTGCAGCATGCCGGTCGGCGCACCGAACACGTCGCCCTCGATGATCACGACGCCAAGGATCCCCGGTTCGAACCCCATGCGCTGCGCCTGGTCGAACAGGTGCGACGACTGCACCGACAGGGCGAAATCACGCGTGGTCTTGCGCTCGAACACGAGATGGCCGTTGACCCGGTAATCCCCCAGGGCCAGGTGGGTGCGGGTAACGCGGGTGTTGGGCGCACGCGCGAGAAGCGCGTCGATCTCGACGGGCTCACGGTGATCGACCTCGATCTCGACTGGCTCGATGTTGGTGATGTTCTCGAAGGCCAGGTCCCGGCCCTTGGCCATCGCGCCGGTGTAGCTGTTGGACACGGCGGGCCGGGCCGAGGAGCTGGATGCGCCGCGGGAGCGTGCCGTGGCGCACGCGCGCAGGGCCTCGTAGGTGACGGCATCGGACTGACCGCGCTCGATGCCGCAATGGGCCAGCACCTCTGCCAGCAGCGCCGGGCTGGGCATGCCGTCCACGTCGGCGTGCAGCCGTCCACGACGGACTTCCACGTAGGCGGCGTCGCCACCGGCAGCGGCACCTGACACATAGATCCGGTCCCGGCCGGCCTTGGCCCAGTGGGTGAGTTTCATGGATTGCCCTCATCAACGATCGGGAGAGGCTAACAAGCATCAGTCGTTCGGATAGAAGCCAACCACGCGCCGCTGTGGCCAGCTTGGATTCCTTCGTAAATCGGAAACGAATTGCTATGTTCGTGAGACATCACACGTTGTCCGCCACGGGGCCCCATATGAGTAATACCGACTACATCCTTGAGCAGATCGTCGACAAATCCCGCGCAGCTCGGGATGGGCACTTCGGTGTGCTCTCAACTGGCGAGAAGCTGGCCGCCGCATTCGTGCTCAACCGCCCGGACCTGCTGGAGAGGGCCGACTACACGATGGCTGAAGCGGTGTACCGCCTGGAAGGCGACTGGCTCAAACGCATCCCCGAAGCCGCGCGCATTCTCCAGGACGAGGCCCAGGCCGCGGAGGACGCGAGAAACGAGGCCCGGCGGGTGACGTTTGCCCAGGCACAGACCTTGATGCCTGAGCGCCCTCGCGCGGCAGCGGAGCCCATGCCGCGCCAGCCGCCGTCCAGCGGTCTTCTCGACGCCAACGGTGGAATCACCCGTGACGACCTGGTGTCCATGACGGACGTGATGCTGTGCTGGAACCCGAACTCGGCCGACGTTCGCCTGGTCCCGTGGCCCGACACCGGCATGGTCAGCGACAATTACCTGCACACCCATTTCGCTTGCATGGACTACGTGCACGAAGCCAGCTTCGAGGAGCGCAAGCTCCTGGCATTCATCACCGCAAGCCAGCTGATCGTGCGCGACCGCTGCGATCCGTACAGCGTGCACAAGACGATGTGCCGACTCGAGGAGTATCAGGCAGGCCTTTCGCTGGATACGCCCGGCGTTCTCCAGCCGGAGGACTGAGCCAACCAAGTTTGGATGGCCCTCGCCTGGGGTCTCATTATCAGGCGGGGACGATCCCGCGCCCGTGACCAGGCAGGCTTAGCAGTGACCCCGAAAGCCCAACCAGTTCAATCTCGCGGCCGCATTACGCGCGTGCGGCCCGCCGGAACAGACCATCAGGTCATCACCGTCGAGGGCGGCCGGCAGGGCTACTGCAAGAAGCCCTGCGCGGACTGCCCCTGGCGGAAGGATGCCGTAGGCCAGTTTCCGAGCGAGGCCTTCCGCCATTCCGCTCCGACCGCTTATGACATGTCGGATCGGGTCTTTGCTTGCCACACCGCCGGCGCCGAACGCACGAAGGCGTGCGCAGGCTTCCTGCTGTCCGGCGCTACCCACAACCTGGCGGTGCGCCTGATGCACATGCGCGGCGAGCTCGACCGTGGCGTCACGGCCGGTGGGCACGAATTGTTCGCGAGCTACCGCGAGATGGCCATCGCCAATGGTGTTGATCCCGATGATCCGGTGCTTGCGCCATGTCGCTGACTGCACGCGCGCCCGCACCACGTCTGCGCCCGAAGCGCCGTGCCCCTCGGTGGCGCGAGGTTCGCCCCGGCGAGATGGCGGCGAAAGACTTTCTGGCCGGGGTCCTCCGCAGCCGGTCGATGACGGCGATTGCCGAGCGCGCCGCTGCGCACATTGCCGACGCGTCGATGCCGCTCGCTGTGTGCCTGGACCCGGAGGGGCGCGTCACTGTCGAGGCGCCTGATGACGCGGCCGAGACCGACATCATCGGCGTCTACAGCGCGGCCAGTGGCCTTTTGCCTCTCTACCGCGCGCTCCGGGACGACCTGGTCGACTTCGCGCAACACACGGTCTTGAAGGGCTGACCCTGCAGCAGCGCCGGCTATAGCCCGGCGCGGAGGTAGCACCCGCTACGGATAGGCGTCACGCCCACATTCACATCACTGCCGTGACGGATCGTTGGCCTTCATCGTCGAAAAGTACAACGCGACGCCCATGACATCGACAGTGGGATGTTCGCTCGCGTAGGACTCGAGCAGCCCGAGCGCGCGAGTGTCTCCGCGGTCCATGGCTGCCAGCATGGCGCCTGTCACGTACTCAGGCTTGGCATCCGACCCTGTCGTGAACAAGCGTGCATCCAAGTACGGGATAAATGCGCTGTTTGACTGCGTTTTCAGCTTGCCGATCTCAAAAGAAGCTCGCGCGGCTAGTGCCGTTGCTTCCTCTCCTGCGATCCCCGTGTCACTGGTCGACTTCCCCTGCGCTTCATCGACCAAGCGGTCGATATATAGCAACCGTGCGCGCACATCACCATTCTCGGCCGCCGAGGCGAGCTCTTGGGACGTCAGACGGCGCGCAGCAAGGAAGTCGTCCGGAAGCGGAACGCCAATTTGCCTGAGCAGGTCACGCTCTTTGACACTCGTGTAGCCGAGCGCGCCAAAGTAACTGTCATTCTTTACAGTCAGATACCTAGCCTCCTCTCCCGGAAGCCCCGCTAGGCGCTCGCCCCAGGACGATGCGGACGCGACTCCGGCAGGTTCGGTCCGCGGGAGCGAAGGAGGAGGGGATCCGGGGCTTGAGGCGGGCACCGACACCGAGCGAGATGCGCTCCCATCAGCAGTCAAGGCCGGACTCGAAGTCGTAGCGGACTCTGATGTACAGCCTGCAACCAAAGTAATGAGAAAGAGGAGGGCTAGTGGCGACTTCACGGGCAGTTCCTCCTTATGTCGCGCGCATAGAGTGCACATGTTCTCTCTGAAACAGATTCCGCGTAGTTACTATTCGCGAGGTCAGGGACAGCCACGGCACCGTGGTACGCAGACGACCACCCCAAGCACGTTGAGTTGCCGTTGCAAGCAACATCCATGGTTTGTCTGAATTGAACATCACAGGTACCACGAGGCGACGCACTACCCCAGCACTGATCGTGGGCGTTACATGCAGGTGTGAAATCAACCCCAGCATGAGGCGCGTTCAAGTTGCCCGAGAAATTCTCGGTGGCCATGATATTAAGGGCGAAGGTCGTCAGGAGATTGGCCATGCCGCCCGTTCCGCAGCCGTTCGGCTCCCAAGGCGCTTGGCCCGGGACAGCAATTCCAGGCGAGGGTGGGGGCGATGCAACGTTGCAGTTCGGAGGCGGCTCAGCCTTCAAGGCATCGCAGAACTGCTGTCTCGTCATCGCGATGTCGCCACCCCCGCCGCCATCACCCATGTCCGGCGTTCGGATGCGAATCGGACCTGCAATTCCACCGGCGCCCAGAACAATATGCTCGCAGGCTATGCCGCTACAGGCGACTGACCAACCGTCAAAAGTGACCCCGTGTGCGGTCACCGTAGGCAGATTGGTGGTTCCCTGAGCACTCAGTGCCCAGACACCAACAAGACCAGCCAGTACGAGCTTCCTCATTCCCCGCCTCCCATTCCTTTGGAGCACTGAGCACCTTCTACGGCTGGCAGCTTCCGCGATCCGCGCACCCTACGTGGCAGCGGCGCTCTTTCGAGCACGAGCAACTCGCCCGGCGCGTCAGCGGCGAGCACGAACAGCCTGGCGGATAGCAGCGCCGGGTCCAGGGCCACAAGTAGCCTCAGCACCGTCGAAAGCGCCAACCCAGGATGTCCGGCCTCCGCCCTGGCCACGGTCACCCTTGCGACCCCGGTGCGCCTGTCCGACGTGGCGCGGGTCCGCGCCGCCCCATCGGCCTGAGCATTCGCGGTCAGTTGCAACGATTGCCGGTTCCGGGCTAGGTTGGCGGTGCCTTCCGACTCGCCGCGCTGCGCCACCATCGGTTAGTGGATCGGGTGCGGCGGTCGCAGGGCACGCCCCCTCAGCAGCTCAGTGCGGGTGGCAGATCGACCGGTCGTTGACCGCCCATCGGCGCATGAGGTTGGTGCGCTTGTCCAGGGCGGACCGCGCGTACACGGTCACCTGGGACCCACCGTCCACCTCATTGATATGGGTCACCTGGTAGATCTGTCTACCGAAGCCCTCGGCGCCATAGACGATCTTCGCTTCCCGCAGGTCTGGGTAATGGTGGACGTCATCGATCGCACCGCCCAAGGGAACCAAGGGGGCTCGCCGGCAAGACTGCTCTGACTCGACGATGTTCTTCAGCGTCAGCTGATACGGCTGGTCGACAAGGAAGACGGAAGCGAACTCCGGACGCTCGAGACCCTGTGGAGACATGGCGCACCCGCTGAGGAGCACGACCGCGGTGGCGCAGGTGAGGAGTCGTCGCGTCATGCATGGAATATACGCGAGCGGCTTCACTTGGCTCCGCGTCCGCGTTCCGCTCGAACGCGCTCGGGAAGGCGGATCCGAGCTTGCTCGAGCTCGCGCCCAGCCGGGTCGGACTCCAGCACCGCGATGATCTCCCGAAGCATTCCTGCCTCAAGCGCGGAGACGAGGCTAAGCAAAGCGGATAGCGCAAGGCCTGGGTGCCCGGCCTCTGCTCGAACGACGGTCAGGCGCGACACGCCGGCCAGAGCGGCGAGCTGTGCTTGCGTGAGGCGACGCCGCTTTCGCGCGTCGGCCAAGGCCCGCCCTACTGCCTCGACGGCGTCGCCGGCAGCCCATTCAGCGCCGCCGGCGCGCTCTGTGATTCGCATCTGAGACATAGACAGGGGACGACGTAGCTGATCAGCGTCAGCCCTCGCGGGATGGTCCGGTTAGTAGCAATACTACTAACCATACGCCAAGCAGTCCCCGCCATGCACGAAACGACCGCCATTCTGATCGGCCAGCCCGACCTCGAGCCGCCGCTGGAGCTTCTCCCTGTGGGCTCCGTGCGGGCACAACTCGGATTCCCGAGCCCCGCCGAGGACTTCGAGGAGGACGGCCTCGACCTCAACCGCATCCTGGTGCGCAACCCGCTGGCGACCTACATCTACCGCGCCAGCGGGTGGTCCATGGCGGGCGCCGGGATTCTCGATAACGATTTGCTCCTTTGCGACAGGTCCATAACGCCGCGCAGCGGCGATGTCGTCCTGGCGACGTGGGACGGCAACCAGCCTGCCTGCAAGATCCTGCGCCTGGCCGAAAACCATCTCGAGCTGCACTCGGCCAATCCCGACATCCCACCCATCGTCCTTGAGCCTGGCACCGAGGTCGAGGTGTTCGCGATCGTGGGCGTGGCGCGAACCATGAAGCGCGGAGGTGGCGCCCGTGGCTAGGACCAGCGAGCGCCGGCGCGAGGCAGTCGCGCTCTACGAATACCCCGAGCATCTGCGACCCGAGCTGGACGCCCTGCCCCGCGCGCCCGGCGTCTACGTCTTCCACGGCGAGGGCGAAGGCGGCCTGCCGCTCTACATCGGAAAGAGCATCGACATCCGTGGCCGCGTCATGGATCACCTGCGCACCCCTGAAGAAGCCCGGCTGCTGCGCCAGGCGCGTCGCATCTCGCATCAGCGCACCGCCGGCGACATCGGCGCGCAGCTGCTCGAGGCCTCGCTCATCAAGTCCGCGAACCCGCTCTACAACCAGAAGCTGCGCAAGACCCCGCGCCAGCACAGCCTGCGCCTGCACCGCGGCGAGATCAGCGTGCTGCATTCGGGAGAGGCGGATCTGACGTCCATGCCGGACACCTATGGCCTGTTCTCAAGCCCGAAGGCGGCCATGTCGACCCTGCGCCGCCTCGCCGATGACAACCGGCTCTGCTACACGCTGCTGGGCCTGGAGCGCGGAACCCGCGGGCGGCCGTGCTTTCGCGCGATGCTCAAGCGATGTGCCGGTGCATGCCACGGCGGCGAGGACCGCGCCGAGCACGAGGAGCGCCTGCGCCTGGTGCTGACCGAGATGCGCGTGGCCGCATGGCCCTACCCCGGTGCCGTCGCACTCGAGGAGCGTGGAGATGATCTCGTGCAGTTCCACGTCGTGGCTGGCTGGCGATACCACGGCAGCGCACCGACGCTGGCGAAAGCCAAGCGCATCCGAATCACGCCCGGGCCCCTCGATCGGGATGCCTACCGCATCCTCCGAGCGCCCATGTTGGATCCCGCAGCGCCTGTGCATGCACTGAGCTTCTGACCGTGTTCGCCCTGATCGATGGCAACAACTTCTATGTGAGTGCGGAGAGGGTTTTCTCCGTCAAGCTCCGCAACGTTCCGACGGTAGTCTGCTCAAACAACGATGGCTGCGCCGTGGCGAGGAGCCAGGAAGCCAAGGCGCTTGGCGTCCGTATGGGACAGCCACTGCACGAACTGAAGCCGCTCATTCGCGACCATGGGCTGCAGGTGCGCAGCGCGAACTTCGCGCTCTATGGCGACATCTCACATCGCATCGTCGAGATCCTGCGTGGGGAAGTGCCGCGCCTGGAGGTCTACTCGATCGATGAGAATTTCTGCGACGTCACGGGCATCCGCGACCGCGAAGCGTTCGCCAGGCATCTGCGCGACAAGGTGCTGCGCTGGTCCGGCATCCCGAGCTGCGTCGGTATCGGGCCAACCAAGACGCTGGCCAAGCTCGCCAACAAGGCCGCGAAGGCGGGCGCTGGCGTGGTGGATCTCGCGGAACCAGAGGCCCAGGCCCGCTGCCTTGCGACCTTCCCGATCGCAGACGTGTGGGGCGTCGGTCCACGCTGGTCTGCGCGCCTCACCGGCATGGGCATCCACACTGCAGCGCAGCTGCGAGACGCCCCCACCGACCTGGTGCTCAAGGAGTTCGGGGTCGTGCTCACGCGCACGCAGCGTGAGCTGCAGGGGCACCCGTGCGTTGAGCTCGAGGAGGTCGAGCCGGATCGCAAGCAGATCGTTGTGAGCCGGTCATTCGGCGAGCGCGTCACCGACCATGCGGCTGTCGCCCAGGCGCTGGCCACCTTTACCGTGCGCGCGGCCGAGAAGATGCGCCGGCGAGGCCTGGTGGCGGCCGGCGTCGGGTTCTTCGCACACAGCGATGTGTTCCGGCCCGAGCTGCCGCAGCACAGCGCCAGTCGGTCGGTGAGCCTGCCCACGGCAACGGCGGACTCGAGGCTTCTCGTAGGCATGGTCGATCGCCTGATGCGCGGACGCCTGAAGGAAGGCATCGGCTACAAGAAGGCCGGCGTGGTGCTGATGGATCTGGCGCGGCCCGAACATCTGCAGGGCGACCTCTTTGCACCGGCCATCGTGGGCAACGACAAGCTCATGTCCACCCTGGACGCCATCAACGCCAAGTTCGGCCGCGGCACAGCCGGCCTGGGCGCGACCGGTTGGGCGAAGAAGCCGGCCTGGCAGATGCGTCAGCGCAACCTGTCGCCCTGCTACACCACGCGACTGAGCGACATCCCCCGCGCGATGTGCTGACGGCACCCCAGGCCTCGCCGGAGCTCCGCGACTCGCAACCCGCACCAATCGGGAAGTCACGCGCGCACCGGTAACTTTGGCGGCGTTTTCAGCCTTGCACGCTGGCACCACCGTAGACCCAGACCTGGAGCCCCCGTGAGCGACAAAGCCCTGACGTCGGATGAGCTGCTGACCGCGCTGGTGACGGCGATGACTGCCCTGCGCGAGGTGGAAGGCGACATGAACCTGTCCAAAGCCCAGACGCTTCTCCACGTCTACCTCCAACCCGGTATTGCACAGATGGATGTGCCGACCGTGGTGGACACCTCTAACCCAGCGGCCACGCGAAACGTGCAGGATTGGGCACTGCTCAATCGCAAGAGCCAGCCTGGACGCGGCTTTATCCGGCAAGTCCAGGACCCCGAAAACCGCAAGCGGTACCTGCTGAGCCCAACCAGCAAGGGGCAGGACTTCCTCCGCAAAATGACGGCGCGGGTCAACGAGGCGCTGTCCAAGCGCGCCTGAGGCCGAACTTTCGCGCGCACTCGCGCTTGGTGGAATTGCCTCAACACCAAGCAGCGAGTCCCGACATGGCCGACATCGAATTCATCCCGTTCACCCGCCGTCCTGCGACCGAGCCCTTCAGCCACGATGGCCGGACCTTTTCCGCAGCGCAGCTCAACATCATCGGCGACGCCCTGGCCGCGGGCGTGTTCTACCAGGATGCCTTGCGCGATCACTGCCGCGACGCGTGGATCGCCGATTGCCCCGCGGTCGACCACCGGATCACCCGCGACGACGGTGACGGGATCGAACTGCTCCCGGAAAACTTTCAGCAGGGCAGGGCGCGTCTGAGTGAGGTCGAAGCCGAACTGAAGACCCTTCCGCGCGGCAGCTGGGCGTTCTTCGGGCGTCCGTATGTGAGCGAGGACGGCCGGCAATGGCGCGGGCTGGAGATGAGCATCTCGGTCGGGGACGGGAGCATCTACCGGGTACAGACGTCGCGATTCAACGCATCCACGGCGCCGATGCCGGACTTCGCCGTCGCGCACGCCGACATGGTGTCCATGGACATCTACTTGGCGCGGCAGGCAGAAGAAGAACGCACGAAGCGGGACCTGAGCCGGCACCTCATCCAGCAGCACGGCCTGCGTGCCGGCATGCAGCTGCGCGACGTGGAGCTGGGCGGCGAGCGCTTCTCCAGCGCGACGGTGACCGAGGTACGGCCGACCGGGTACCTCAAGTTGGTCCTGACGAAGCGTGGATCGAAGCGGCGCTGGGAGTACGCCGGCTTGGCGCAATCCATCCGGTCACGCGAACTCACGCACGCCCCAGTGACCCGTGACCTCCTGTTTGCCGCCGCGGCCTGACGCGAACCTCGCGACTTCGCCGGCGTCACGGGCGGACTCCAACCCCGGCCCACTGCGGGCACGTTGGAGCCCCACGCGGACGCCGGCCAGAACCAGAATGGCCAGGCCCTGAGCGTCAACACCACGGGGCCTGGGGTTCCCGCGGACTGACTTGGCCATGCGATCAGACACCAACCAGCTCGACCTGTACCGCGACGATCCGCGACGGATTGCGCAGGCGTGGCGCACCGCTGCGGAGACGGCCTTGCGCAACCCTTTCCATACCGAAGCCGAGCGCCGTGCGCGACATGCGTACTACAGCGAGCAAGCAACCCGCCTTGAAGGTCCGGCCCCGGGCGCGCCGCACAGCGGCAGCATCCACTGCGGACACAGGTGACGACACGGGACAGCAGCCATATGGCTCGCGCCCGAGCGCCACGCCCACGCAACTTTCAAGCGATTCCGAGCGCAACAGACTGTCATCAACAACCACGGAGTCGCGCCATGCACCTCACCAGCACCGAAACCGCAGCTGTCCTCGCAGGCCTGCGCCTGCTGCAGCAGTCCGACGTCCTGCCCAACGGCGTCGATGACGTTCTGACCAATTCCGGCCAGCTGCCACGGATCACCGAGACGGCCATCGATGCCCTGTGCGAGCGGATCAACACCCCGACCACCCCGTCGACCGCCGAGCGCCTCCTGCTCGACCTGGAGCGCCGCTTCGGACCCGGCTTCGACAACGACGAGGACATCGACGGCGCCGATGCGGTCGAGTGGATTGGAGAATTCCTCCCCCGGATGCGGCGTGCCCTCGCGGCACCGGTCGCCGCGCCGCGTGTCGTGGTCACCATGGAGGGAGGCTGCCTCACCGATGTGTCCGCGGACCTGCCGGGAATGGAGCTCGTGGTCGTGGACTACGATGTGGAGGATTACGACGGCGATGCTCTGAGGCCGATCCCCCAGTTCGACCATGCTGGCGACATCGAGGGTCACGAGGACGCCGTGGTCCACCACCAGCTGGCCACCCACGACGCCCGCCGGGTCGCGCACGTGTTCGACCTGCTGGGTGTTCCCGCTGCCGCGGCGGATGAGCATGGGCGCGACGTGCTCACCGACGTGGTGCAGCTGCTGGGCGACTGCTCGTCCGTCATCACCGACCTCGCCGACGGCTGGGTCGCGCGTGAGTTGCACCGCAAGCCCGACGAGCTGCTGGCAGACATTGCAACGCAGACCCTGGCCGTACAACGCTTGTCGGCAGTGCCCACGCCGGAGTGCGGTCACAGCTGCTGCCGGCAACACTGGATCGACACCGGCTCGACCGAGTGCGTCCGCGAGGCGGCTGAAGCCTAGCCTGTCCGCCGCTCCCACACGGCGTCTCGCATCGCGCGACGCCGCCCCTGCAAAGTCTCTTCTCCTGCCGAGCCCACCATGACGCCCATGTCGCCCACCCCCATCAACATCCGCAACGTCCTGGAGCGCCTCATCGCGGTGGCGCGAGGAACCTCTGACACGTCCGACGATGCCGCCGCAGCCGCTGCGGAAGGGTCGATGGCGATCCAGACACTCGAACACCTGCTCGATACGGCCGACAAGGCGGCCGACGCTCTCGGAGAGCTTGCGGCCGGCGGACTGACACCCGCCGTCAAGGCCAAACAGCTCTACATGGCCATCGCAGCGGCACGCGGCCTCTCGTAGCCACCCCGATCCCACCCGGGCGGTGGAACGCCGCCCATCCCTCAAGGAGTACCCATGACCCCGGATCAGCTTGCAGCCTTCCAGGCGCACCTCGACCAGCTCGCCGAGCGGGCCAAGACCGACGTCCGCGAGACCCGCCTGCCGACCCTGAGCCAGGAGCTTCGCCTGCTCTCCGCTCGCCTCAGCGCGCTGCTGAAGGTCACCGCCGACAACCAACCCATCGTCATCGAAGGTGGCCGCCCCACCCTCTTCCTCGGTCCCTCGTCCTACCAGGCGTTCTCCGACGCGCTGGCCAGCCTTGCCGCGATCGCGGACCCGGTCCAGACCGGACACCAGGCATCGCGCAGCGCCTGATCGGCGTCCGCGATGGACGACGCACCACGCTCGCCCCGCTGGCCATCAGGCACCGCCGGCCAACTTTCCGACCCCCAGCGAAGTGCTGTCGTTTCATTGCGGGCAATCCGCTCGCGACTCGCTGGAGGATCCATGGGCTACAACACCACCGTCGTCGTCATGAACGACGCCCTCGACGTCATCGAAGCCGATCCGCAGTTCGGTGCACGGCTCGCAGCAGCCATCCGTTACGCAGGCGCGTTCCCCCAGCTCGAACACGTGAACGTCGAGGCACACAGCAGCAATTGCCTCCACTCGAACGCCGCCATCGTGGTCGAAACCCACCATTCGAGCATCACAGTCACCGTGGAGGTTGGCCAGAACTACGGCAAGGTGGTCGCCCGCGACAGGGTGCCTGCGCGATGAAGGGTGGACGTCGCACACATGGCTTCTTCACGATCCACCGCCACGACGTCGAGGCCCGCGCGGTGGATGCCGTGGTCCGGCGCCTGCGTAGCCTGAGCGACGACGCTGCCCTCGTTCGTGACCTGGCCCAGTCGTGCGCCTTCGAATTCGCAGGTTACAGCGCCGACCCAAGGGAGCTGCACGAGATTCCAGAGGTCCGCGCGTTCTTCGGTGCAGTGACGACGCAGTGGCCGTATTGGGCGCACTTCCTCGTCCCGGAGCCGTCGCTCGTGCGAGTGTTCGTGCTCATGGGCGCAGACGGCTCTCGCTACAAGGAAGCGTTGGGCACGGTGTGGGTGAGCGCGGACGCCGAATCCGTCAACGGCGTGCTGCGCACATGGCGGTCCGGCTTGGAACGCCTGCATCAAAGGCATGGCATTCCACCTGAGACGACGGACGCCCTGTGGCACACCGTCGAGGCCTGCCTCCCAGGCGAGTTCCGCGGCCTCAGAAGCGATCGCTAGAACTTTCGGCAGAAACCCTGCGTGTGAGCCTTGGCTACATCACCAGCTGAGGCACACGCACATGGAAAAGCACGAGTTCAATACCGACAAGGCGATCATCAATCACTTCATCCGCAGCCAGGCCGGCACGCTCGGCAAAGGGCTTCTGGAGTTGCTGATGAACAGCGTCGATGCCGGCGCCACGCGCATCGACGTGACGCTGGGACAGACGGGCTTCCGTGTCGTGGACAACGGGGAAGGCATGCCGACCCGCGACCTCATCCTCGAGGTGTTCAACCGCTTCGGATTCGACCACGCCGAGCACCAGCGTGAATTCGGTCGCTTCGGGCTTGGCCGGGCTCAGATCTGGAACTTCGCGTCGACCAAGCTGCGCACGCATGCCTTCATGCTCGACGTCGACGTGCGTGCCCGCGGCCTTGAATGGCACCTGCACTCCGACCTGCCTCACCAGCCGGGCACGGACACCGAGGGCGTCTTCTACGAGCCTCTCACCGCGATGGAGTACTCGAGCGCCGTGCGTGAGTTCGAGCGGCTGTGTCGCTACCTCGACGTCACGGTGACCCTCAACGGCGACGTGAGCAACCGTCCGCCAGCGACGCAGAAGTGGACCGAAGAGACCGACACCTACTACCTCAATGTCACGGACAGCAACTACCTGCAGGTCTACAACATGGGCGTGTTCGTCTGCGACATCTACGCCGGCGACGCCGGTGCCGGCGGGACGCTCGTGACCAAGCGGGGGCATGCCCTGACGCTCAACGTCGCGCGCAACGACATCATGCGCAACGCCTGCACCCTGTGGCGCACCATCAATGCCCGCGTGCGTGAAATCGGCAAGGAGCGGGCCGGCAAGCGTGAGCCGACCCAGCGGGTCACGGACGCTGACCGGGACTTCATGGCCAGCTGCACGGCGGACCCTGACGACGCGGATGCCTTCGCCGGGGCGATGTTCACCCTGACCACCGGACGGCACATCACGCTCCAGCGCATGCAGGCCATGTGCGGCGCAGGCGCTGTGCTGACCTCCGCGCCGCGTGGCCACTCCATCGCCGAGCGCCTGTACCGTGATGGCCGGGCGATCCCCCTGTCCGAGGCAACGCTGCTCCGATTCGGCGTTCGCGACGTCAGCGGGTTCAAGGCGGAACTGCTGCGCCGTCTTCGCGCCAATCCAGCCATCCAGACGCTGACCACGCAGTGCTGGCGTCACCCCTACAGCCACATCGAACGGGCTGAGGTCTTCGACACGATCGAAGCGTGCCCGGGTTTCAGGATGCTTGAGGCGCGCATCATCCCCGAAGCCGAGTTGTCCAAGGAGGACGCGGCGACGCTGCGCGCGATCCGCTCCATGGCGTATCCGTTGGCCAAGCAGGTGGAGGCGGTCCTCGACTCGACGTTCGTGGCCCCGCGCGAAATCGTCATGGGGCAGTCGGCCGAGGCATATGCCTACACGGACGGCTCCACCTACATCGCCGTGGTGGATACCTTCGCCAAGGAGTGCGTCCGCGCGGGTCTCGGTGGCTTCCATAGGCTGGCGAACGTCCTCGTCCACGAATACGTGCACAACAAGGCTGACGTCGGAAGCCATGCGCACGACCCGGAGTTCTTCGAGACCTTCCACGACGTGATGGCGGAGCGCGGCGCGTACGTCGCCGAGGCCGCGGTAGAAGCGTTCAAGCAGTGGAGCCAGTCGCAGAAGCGGCTCAGCAAGGCGCGAGCACGCCAGCTGGATACCGTCGCCGGCGCTGCTGGCTTACCCGTCACGGCCTAAGGCGTTCGCCAACATGGTCAGCCTGCCCGGTCGAGCGCCGGGCGGCCTGTTTTGGACGATCCAAGGCCGAACGGACATCGAGCCACCCGACGTCGTTTGCGCAAGACGACATTTTCCGTCGAGCGGTAGTCCGGATCGCGGCCTGTAGCTGAAGCGCTGGCGCGACCACTTGCGCATCCTGGAATCGCAATTGCTTGGCCAGCCCCTTTCCTATACACGGAAGGGCACACCACCGGACGCCTGTGCATCAGGCGCCACTTTCATAGGAGCAGGGAATCATGGACGCAGGTCACTCGAAGTGGCTGGACCGTTTCACTACGCGACCAATCTGGTACTTCCTGATCGCCTTCGTGTCCTCGATGGCGATCCTGTGGGTCGTCCTCCAGGTTCTTTCAGTGTGGAACAGCGGCCCGGACGGCTCGCCCGACATCAACGGCATCGAAGCCACGTCGGCCGCGGTGCAGGCGGTTGTGGGCACGGCCGTCGTGGGCGCCAGCGCACTCGTGGCGCTACTGGTCGCCGTCGCGGCGCTCCAGGCGTCCCGGCAGAACAACATCCACAACGACCCTGATTACCTGCTGTCCCACCAGGCCCGTAGTGACTACCAGAAGTTCGGGTTCCTGTACGGCACGATGATCTCCCTCTTCCGCACCCAGAAGCACGAGGCTCAGGTCGCGGGCTATGGCAGTACGCCGTCCAGCGAGGACGCCAGCGCGGACGTCACGCCACGCTGGGATCCCCTCGCCAGGGAACTCAAACAGCTGCTCTCGAGTACCGCCCTGCAGGTCGCGTCATTGGAAGGCGCCAGGGCACGCGATTCCAGCCACGGTGATGGTGATGGCCACAACGAGCACATGCTTCGCCGGACCTTTGCCGAAGTCCTGGGGACTCTCGAGGCCCAGGCCGACAACGTTTCGACCACCCTTCCACCCGGCACGTGGATGCTGCGCATCCTGGCGATGGCCACCCTCCTGGGTCACGAGCTGCAGGAGGGCCTGAGGGCGATCGAAGGTCTCGAGCCCGATCCGTCCAAGAAGAAGTCACCCGGCCTTGTCGGCTACATGCGTGCATGGGCGGGCACGACCTCGTTCGTCAACCTCGATCCGTCCTTCGCCAGGGCATTGACGTCGACCACGTTGGGCGGGGAGGCGTTCCGTGCGCGGTTTACAGGGGGACTGAAGAAACCGGTCGAAGCCCTGACGTCGAGCCTGCAAACACTCATGGCCGAGCACAAGGACTGGAAATCGGGCAAGTGCACAGACCCCGAGTCCGTGGGATTGCACCGCGCCATGAGTGTTGCTGCGCTCATCGGCGACCACGCAACCGCGCAGGAACTCGCTGCAGCAGCGAAGGACTTCGCCACCAAGCAGAAGTGGACGCCCTATGTGGCCAACGTCATGACGAAGAACGACGTGGAGGCGCTGGCCAGCATGATTCGCAACCGAGCCGCCAGCGAAGTGGAGCCGTTCCTCGTGCTCACGGTCAGCCGGAAGCGTCTTCCGGTACTTTTCCACGGATCTCTTCTCAATCGCCACACCCGTGGTTGCGTCATCGTGGACGGACTGCGGACCCCGGACTTGACCTGGCTCGAGGAGTCCGTGCGAGCTGCGTTCGAAGCGCGGGCGGATGAGGAGGAACCGGTTCCGAAACCGCACGATGCTTGCCTGACCTGCGATGCCTGCGGCGGCTGCGCCCGGTGCGGCACGTGCCGCGAGGACACTCCGAGGGAGCTCGACCTCATGCTGGGCATTCTGGCCATGCGTGCGTATGCGGGCGCCGGACAATGGGGCGATCCGGAGCTCGGCAAGATCAACCGGGACTTCCCCGACTTGACGCGATCGGCGGCCGACGGCGGTGCTGAAACGTCGGATGGGCCGGCCATGCTGTGGGTCGGCATCGACTATCGCCAGCTCGGCGTCGAGCCCCCGACCCACATGGATAACTGGTCCTGCGAAATGTGGTCGTTCTTCAGCCGCGATGAGGTCGCCATCAGCGAGGAGCTGCAGCGCATCAGCACCTTGGGCTGAGCGCCGCTGCGCGAGTCGGCCGTCAGCTCGAGCCGATCTCGCGCAGCAGTTCCGACACCGACCCGGCCTGGCGCAGCCAGATCGACTGCCGACTCTGTATGCCGGCAGCGTGCTTGTAGTCCCGCTCGCGGATCATGTTGGCGATCGGGTGCGACGGCCCATCACAGACCAGCGCGTTGCAGCGGACCGTCCCGCGCGACCAGCCCGATCCCGACGGCGCCAAATCCAGCGACTGGTGGACAACCAGGCGCACGGCCTGCCCCAGCGCAGAGAGCGCCGAGTCGCCCATCTCGGCGTGTGCGAGGTCCGCGATGCGCATGATCGCCGAGGCGGGATCCATCGAATGCACGGTCGTGACCACCAGCATGCCGTTCGAAGCGGCCTTCACCACTTCCGCCGCGGTCTCTCCGTCCCGCACCTCGCCGATGAAGAGCATGGCCGGTCGAGTCGCCGGTAGACTCCGGTACGCACGGCGCACGGCACCCGCGAAGCCGTGCGTCACCTGGTTGGCAGTGTCGTAGTCCACCTCGATCTGGCGGCACGAGCCCTTGCCCCAGATCCCCTCCAGCGCCGCCTCGCAGATATCCTCCACAGTGACGCAGCGACCGCCAAAACGCTCGAGCCGGGAGCGGACGGTAGCGGATGCGAGCGTGGTCTTTCCCTGCCCGGTCAGCCCGCAGAGGACGACCAACCCGCCCTCATTGAGCTTGTCCCACATGAGGAGCTCATGGATCAGCGGCAGGTTCGTTGAAAGATCCGGGAGACGCGGTGTGACCTGGGGCAGCTGGCGCAATGCGTACTGTGTCGGGCGCGATGGCTGCACACAACGCATGCCGCGGAAGCTCAGGCCATCGAGCTCTAGGCGGAAGTCCGCCCGGCCGGCAGGGGTGCTGAAGGCAGCGGTGGCAACTCTGTCCACCCAGCTCGCTATCGGCGACCCGGCGACCGGCACGCTGGTAGGACACCCCGTGTAGAAATAGGCGTCGTCTGAAGGCGCCCAGCCGGGGCCGAGCGAACGTCGGTCGTATATGTACAAATCGATCACGTCTGATGGCGATATCTCAACCGTATCCATCTACACCGCCTCACTCTGAGCAGCAGTACCGAAAGCGCGGCCGCGTCTCGGGTGCCGGTACATACTCGAACAGCTGAACACCGGGACGGCGACTGATCCCCGGCGCTGTGACATTAGGGCACCCGTTGATGGCGGCAACGCCGGGCGCCAGCCAGTTCGCATTTGTCGTTCCTGACGTACCGACCTTACGGACTGCGCAGGTGACGTTCTGATTGATAGACAACTCCGCCCACTTGATGTTTTCCGTGTACGTGGCCGTCGTCGAATGCATGCCAGGCGCTGCGGAGACGAACTCACGCCACTGGCTTCCATTACTTGATCCGTCGATCCGCTGCACCGGGGTGGGGATCGCGTGCGTCGAACCCGGACACACGGGTAGCTCACGAACGATATAAGCCTCTTTGGCTGCAGCGGCATTGATCGTGAACGACGAATCCTTCAGGCCGGGGGCCAGTGCCATCACCCGTGCCGAATCTGTAATCCCATTTCGCCATTGTGTAGATCCGTCATGCCCCCTGTTGTATCCGCAAACCGTTCCCTCGGCGACACTGGGCCCCGAGAGCAGGCCCCAAATGTCGAACCATCCTTGGCTTCCAGATCCCGCATATCCAGATGTGCAGTACATGTTTTGCGTATATCCGCCGGCCGGGCAGTGCGAGATGTACTCCTCATAGCTGCCGGTGCATGAGGGATATATGCTGCTGCTATACGAACGCTGGAACTGCAGCCGACCCCACACCGCCGGATCGGTGTCCGAATAGGGCACCGTATAATTCGTGCTCGACCCTACACCGGTTATGGTTTTTGTGAGGATGATGGCCTGCCCGCCGATATTAATCGTCGTTGTCGTCGGCTCATCCTCCAAGCCAGGGCCCCAACGTTCGCATGCGGTGTACTCCCAGACGGTCTCGTACCCAGCTCGGCAAGAATCACCAGAGCTCTCCATGTAGCAGGCGCGACCCTCCGTGCTGACGCCACCTCCAGTGCCGGCACCACCGCCACCGGGCGGCAACCCATCAGGATCGATCGAGACCTTGATGTCCGGAGCGGCTGAAAATTCAGGGAACCCAACGAGGGCGATCGATGTCGGGGCGGAAACCGGGTCGCCGACGAATGTCGCGAAATCGTAAGCAAAGCCGGACACATGCCGATCTGCAGTGGTCGACCCCGCATCGACAAGCGCGGACGCCACGTACTGCTGTGATCGCATCTGCCGGGCAACGGCTGCCTGATAGTCACTCACGGCGTTCGTGGACCCCCTCAGGTTCAGCTGCGACAGCGCTGCTACTGACGGTTCACCCGTGGCCAGGACGATGCCTCGCGCAAGACCACCGTCCATGCGCGCAAGCATCGTGTATCGCTGGCCGAGCGGTGAAGCGGCTTCGACCCCGTCGCTGCCGCGATGGGCGTAGCTGTCCGGTAACAGTCGTGCCGCCACGAGCTCGGCAATGGCGATCTCCCGCGGACTCCCATCCAGAGGTAGGGCGGGAGTGTCACGCAGGAACTGATCAAGCGCCCGACCCATCGTGGCCATTTCCAGCGCTTGGACACTGATCGCATCGCCCCGAGCAACGCGCTTCCGCTCAGCGTTAGCCCACGCCAACCCGGTCGCCACGACAGTCAACGCGAGTGCCAGCACGACCACAAATTCGATGAGGGTCACGCCGTCCTGACCAGCCCTCTGCCGGGAGAGCGACCGCTCACGCGCATGCTCCATTGATGGCCCATCACTCGACTGCACAGCACACCGACATAGTTGAAAGCGATATTCCTTCGACGAACTCCCCATAGCGGCCATCATCCCGTTATTGAGATTCACATCGGATTCCTGCAACACAGCTTCACAACCCTGGGGGGGGAGCGGTATCGATAAAGCTGCATTCGGTTGGGGTACGAGCCTCCGCCCACAGCCCGTGCACCGGGGAGAGCCAGTGATGGGCACGCGCGACTTGCCGCTGCAGAACGCGGGAAATTCACCACTGTGTCTTGCGACAGTAATGATTCCTCACATATAGCTGAGGATGTTCCGTGGTTGATGCCCTGCCAAGTCACGGATTCCTGGAACCACTCTTCCTGAAAATATGAATGTTGGTTCGGGCTTATGTCTGTACCCACCATCAAAAGTCGCGCATGGCCATTCGCGCCGTATGTTCCGATACGCTCATAGACCGGCGTAGGCACGGCATGTGGGGCGTCGCACTGCTGAATTTCTCCGACCTTGTGCAACTCTCCCCAGCTATATGTGGGATTGTCTCGAAGAGCCTCAACCTCCATCGTGGTTAAAGCCGCGCCTGTCGTTGCCACTGCAGCAATGTTTTCGGGGCGAAGCATCATCCCCCGGTTCAAGGAGAAGATATTAGGAGACGCAGGCGTCTCCCGGCACCAGTAGGTTGCACTTGATGTTCGGTTCTGCTTTGCCGTTACGCGTGTAAATTCAAAGTCTGGGAGCTGTTCTGAATTGTACTTTCGGGAGATGACCTCCTCGATGCTCCAATACATGGCCATGCCTTGGCAGATCATGCCGCTTACCGATTTCTCTGTTCGAGAGACCACCGT
This sequence comes from Alterluteimonas muca, assembly GCF_021191595.1. NCBI lineage: Bacteria > Pseudomonadati > Pseudomonadota > Gammaproteobacteria > Lysobacterales > Lysobacteraceae > Alterluteimonas > Alterluteimonas muca. The sequence continues at coordinate 59,634 of NZ_JAIWPS010000005.1, read as the reverse complement.
ATCCATGTATTCGCCCGAATGCGGGCTCAACACGAGATATTTATCGGCTTGGACATTGGGATGTAGCCCTACTGAGTTCGACCGTGTTTGCCTCGAGCGGGTAACCGAGATGCCCCACCCATTCCCAAGCTGTATGGTCTCGGCGAGCGGCATCCCGGCGTTAGCGCTTCCCCACTTTCCGCATATGTCATAGCGAGCGACCTCCTCCGCGTCAGAAGGGCAATCCGTGTTGACGGCCGGTACATGGCATGACCAACCCGTGTAGTCCTTTCGTGCAGCGCCCCCCGCACCGCCCCCGCCGATCCCGGCCAAGCTGTCTGGATCAATAGAAACCCTGATGTCTGGTGCAGCCGAGAACTCTGGGAAGCCGACCAGGGCAATGGCCGTGGGCTGTACAACCGGATCACCCAAGTAGGGACTGAAGTCGAAATCGAAGGTTGAAACAGACCGATCTGCTACAGACGACAAAGCCCTAACCAGTGCAGACGCCACGTACTGTTGATTTCGCATTTGCCGAACCACGGCTGCTTGGACGTCCTCGATGGCTTCAGTCGTCGCTTTTATTCCTGCCTGATTGAGGGCTGCTGGATCCGGCTCCCCTACGGCCAGCACGAGACCGCGGGCTTGGCCGGCAGTGTTACGACCCACCATCACGTAGCGCTGGCCTAGTGGAGTTGACGGATAATCGCCGAACTGATCCCGTATCCCGTAGTTCTCGGGGATCAACAATGCGGCTGTTAGGTCAGCAGCGCTGATCTCTACAACGGACCCGTCTGGGGGTAGAGAGGCGGCGCTGCGCAAATATTGATCGAGAGCGCGGCCGATCGTGGCCATCTCGATGGCCTGGGTCGTGATTGCATCGCCGCGGGCAACGCGGGATCGTTCGGACGCGAGCCATGCCACTCCGGCGCCCAAGACGGAAATGATGATGACAAGGGCAATCATCACCTCGATGAGGCTGAAACCTCGCGCTGAGTTAGCTAGTTTCACGGCCGTCGTCTCTAGGCAAGTGCTGTGAGTCCGCGCTGAATCGTCGTGAGATCGACCGCCCGGGTGCTGCTCGCCGTTGCATAGCTAGACATGAAGTCACGAGCAGCATATTTTTCCGCCACCTTCGCGACTAACGTTGAACACGCGCGTGGCCGCGTATACACGCGTGGGTGCCGCGTTCCCAGGACCGAGCTTCGCCGGGCACGGTGGCTGAATGGCTTGGCTGCCTATATTCAATTCCGAGCGCCACCACGCTGAGGTCCACGGTCCAGATTGCTGGTCCACCGGCAGCCCATAGCTGCATCCGCTTGTCCGGGCAATCTCTTGACCGTTCCAGGAAACCGTCATGGAGCGCCGCCAGCCAATCGCGTGCGGCGCAGACGAGGCGTTGTAAACGGTCCGGTAGTTGCCCGTGGTCGAAACGCCTAGTGGGACAGAGTTCCCCTCTGCGAACAGAAGCGGCTCCCACTCATTGCTTTCGGTCATAGCGGCACAGGTGTGGCTTGACCGCTTGATGTTGTTGAGTAGTCCAAGATTGATGGCGCACGACCCCGTATGCGTCGTGACGCCGCTACTGAAGGTCGAGCTGCTGGAGCTATTATGTTGAAACCCGGCGATCGGGAACTCTGTGAAGTTCGAAATATTTCCGAAACTCTGCCGTTCGCGATCATTCCCGTAGTAGGTGTAATTTCCCGCGCCATCGTAGGAACTGTAGTGCTGACCATATCTACGAAGATACGGTTCAACCCCATACAGTCCTGCGCAGTTTCCCGATGCGTTAGAGCCGATATTTGCGAAGTTGGAGAGCTCGATGTGCTCACGGGCCTGCATGGTCAAGATCACGTTGCCGAAAGGCCCGTTGATAGACATGACTCCGCCGGAGGAGTTTTGCGCCCTGCTATCACAGGCCTCCCAAGAGAACGCCTCGGTTGTCCCAGACGGACATGTTTGGTCAGCCCTGATGGTTGAACATTCCGAAGAATTCGAGGAATCGCCACCGCCAGCGCCACCGCCACCCTCCACGCGAACCGTAATCTCGGGTGTGGACGAGAATTCCTGATACCCCGTAAGCACCACAGCAGTTGACTGGGGCATAGCATCGATAAACGGCGAAAAATCAAAGGCAAAGCCCGAGACCTGACGATCCGCTTCCGCTGACCCAACGCGAATGAGCGCGGCGGCCACGAAATGAACTTGGCGCATCACCCTGGTGACCTGAGAGTTGTGCTGGATCAGGTCTTCCTGGGAAGGTCGGATCCCGGGACGTGCCAGTGCACCTACCGCTGGCGCACCCATTGCGAGCACGAGGCCGCGTGGCTGGCCGCTGATGCTCTTTGCCAAGAGGATGTACTGCTGACCCAAGGGTGATGCGGGTGCAGTCCCGAACTGGTCCTTGACGGCGAACTCCTCCGGAAGGAATCCGGATTCCTGCAGTTCCTCAAAGCTGACGACCAAGGGGTCGTCCGTTGGGACGCTTGTTGTCCGTTCACGGAGATACTGCCCAAGGGCTCGTCCGAGGGTGGCCATTTCCGTCGCCTGCACGGAGATGGCATCTCCGCGCGCCACACGCTTGCGCTCGGAATCGAGCCAGCGACCACCGATCGCGATCAGCACGACGGCGACACCGAGGACTATGAGTAGTTCGACGAGCGAGAAGCCTCTGTCGCGCCTCATTTTCAGCCTTCCAAAGCGCTTAGAAGCTGATCGGAGGTCAAATACCCGCCGATCTGGTTGCCACGGTCATCGAAAACCGCCGGCGTGCCCTGCACCTGGAGGCGAGCGGCCAGGTCGTAATGGAAATCGACAGGCGACAGGCAGCGGTCGGAGTCGATCTCTGCCGCCGGGTCACGCATCAGGGCGTCGAAGGCCGCATCCTTGTCCTCGCTGCAAAACGCGCTCGTGAGCTGGTGATAGGCGTCGCTGCCGACACCGGAGCGCGGGAACCCCAGGTAGACCACTTCGATGCCAGCTGCATTGAGAGCAGGGATCTCACTGTGGAAGCGCTGGCAGTAGGGGCATGTCGGGTCCGTGAACACATAGACGCTGCGCTTGACCTCGCCTTCCGGGGTGTATGAGTGCGTCTTGTCCCGATCGACCGCGGCGAGCATGCCCTGCACGACCTCGGCCTGGCTCTGTGCCGTGAGGTTCGCTTCCGCCTCACGGTCGATGATCGCGCCGCTGACGATGTACTTGCCGTCCTCGGTGGCGTAGTAGATCTGCGGGCCGACGCGGACTTCCAGGAGACCAGGGATGACGCTGTCGCGAATCTCGTCGACCGACAACCCGGCGGGCAGCTCGTCGTTGAGCCCCTGGAGCAGCTGATCGCGCTCGGGCGTGATGTCAGCCTTGTTGCCGCAGCCGGCCAGCAGGAAAGAGGCCGCGATGAGGCCGAGGATTCGGATCTGCATGGGAATCTCAGTTGAAGTGGATGGTGACGCGCGCGGAGCGCGCACTGCCGCACGCCGATGCCGTGGCTGCAGCGTCGTAATGACGGCGCACGGCAATCGGGGTGTCGGTGGTGGACGCACGAATGGTTGCGGCAGTGGCTTCGGGCGCGAGGCCGCCAAGCACGCTCAGGCACAACGAAGGCGAAAGCCCGTCGAGCCGTATGAAGAAGCTGTCGCCGGAACGCCCGGTGGTCATCGGACGCTCCTGAGCGTCGAGCGCATAGGCCGACTCGCCCAGCTGCACGCCGACGCGCTGAATCGTGTATGCGGCGGTGGATCCGCTGCCGGTGTACGCATCCGAGAGCACGCTCGAGCGTGCGTACAGGGTTTCGGCCGTCAGACCGCCATAGCCGGCCCCCAGGGCGCCGCCGCTCACCGTGCGGATCTCACGCACCAATGAGGAAACATCAGGGATCAGACGGGACGCATCAGCATCTGCGCGCGCCACGCGCGAGAGCGCGACCGCGGCGGCCAGAAGACCGAACGCGATCGTCAGGGAAATCATGACCTCGATGAGGCCGATGCCGTGCTGCTTTCGTCGGTTCATGGGTGTCTCTGCGTCAAGGACAGGGGATGGCCCGGGTCTAGCGACCCGGGCCGATGCCGTCAGTCCATCGCGGCGGGCTGGACGCCGGTGCGGAAGGTCATCTGGACCGGGGCACCGCTGTCAGCGCAGGCGTTGGCGATTTCAGCCGGGGTCGCGTCGGTCTCGATCTGCTCAGTGCCGACCAGGATCTGGCTGAAGGAGCCCATCGTGTTGTTCACGACGGTGGTGCACACGCCTGCGGGAACGTTGGTCGAGATGACGTCCAACCGCCCGCCATCTGCGTCGAGCGTGATATCGCCGCCGAAGGGATTGCGGACGGTCTGGGTGCCATCGTTGTCCACGATCCAGCTGTTCGGGATCTTCTCCGCCCGAATCAGGGTGGCCAGGGTCATCCCGTCGAAAGCGCCGCCGTTTGCCATCGTGGTGGCCTGGCTGGAGATCTGCAGGACTTGGGTCTGCATCTTGCTGGCGTTGCTGTCGGCGCGCACGCCACTCGACACTGCGACGGCGATGGCGACGAGGGCCAGGCCGATGCCGAGGGTGATCATCAGTTCGATGAGGCCGAAGCCGACATTGCGGCGACGGGGGGCGTAGGTCTTGCGGGTCATGGTGAATCCTCTTGGTGGTGGTGGTGAATCAAAAACCTCCGGGCGCCGAGCGCATCGCCATGAAGACCATGACGAACGAGCCCCACGTCCAGATCAGTCCAGCGCCCACTGCAAACATGAGTGCGACGCCTATCGCGGCAGAGAAGCTGCGAATTCTTTGGATCACGAGCTCGACGGCGTCTTTGCCGAGGTGCTCGATCGCACCGGCGAGGTCGCCTGCGCGGTCATAAGCGAGAAGCTCGTCCATGAGGGCCTCGCCCATCAGGCCGATGTCCATCGCGTGCGCCGGCCGCTTGCCCTGTGCGATGCGACGCACGATCTCGTCGATGTGTACGGCCAGCCAATTCGAAGCCTTGCCCCGAATGCGTCGCAGGGCGTCGTCGAGGGGAGTGCCAGCTGTGACGACGCCAGACAGGGACACGAGCAGTAGCCCTGCCTGGATCTCACGGTAGATCGTCCAGGGCGCCAGGGCGTGGTCCAGGCGGTACCGGATCTCTGCGGTCCAGTACGGAAGTGACACCATCGCCGCGGTTCCCGCTGCCACAGCGATCGCCATGATGTAGGCACCGTAGGAGCGCACACCGGTGGCGATCCAATGGAGTGCAGCCGGGCTCGTCGGCCACAGCTCAACCGGGTACATCTGCTCGATCTCGGGGAGGAGGAACCAGGCCACGAACACCAGCAGCGCGATGAACATGCCCAACAGCAGGGTCGGATAAGCCAACCCCTGGATGAGCGCACCACGCAGCTGCGAGGTCGACTCCGCCACGTAGGCCGCCATGCGCAGCCCCTGCCCCACCTTGCCGGCGTCTTCGCCCGACGAGATCGCGATGCGCTCCGCGTTGGGCACGTAGGGCTCGAGCAGATCGCTGAAGCGCTTGCCGGCACTGATGCCGTGCAGCAGCTCAGCATAGATCAGCGCCACGACTCGGCCTTTGGCCTGGGCACGGTCGTGCAGAACCTCGAGCGGCACCTTCACGTCGTACCCGCGTTCCGCGAAACGCGCCATCTGGCGGTACATCGAAAGCCGCGCGGTTCGCTTCCGGAACGCGGACTTGCCGAGGTCGCGGCGGATCGACATCCACCCGCCGGCGAGCTGGAGCGAGATCTCAGTCAAGGAGGTCCCCTCGCAGGGTGCCGATCTTCATCTCGGCGTCCACGGGGCACAGCTGGCCTTCGGCGACCAGGTCGATGGCCTGGTCGACGATGCTGCGCTTCTGCACGCCGGGGTGGCGATGGATGGTGCCCGACCGCCAGTGGTGGATCGCGGCCGCCTCGTCGCCTTTCTGCAGCAGCACGCGAAGCTTCGCGTCGGGGATGAGGATCGAGGCAAGGGCACGTCGTCCCGAGATCCCGTTGATGCAGGTGTTGCACCCCGCGCCGCGCGTGCGCACGTTGCCGGCGGTGAGGTCGAGGCGGGACTCGAGGTCTTTCCGTAGATCCACGGGAAGCCGGCTCGCGTCCAGTGGTGCGGAGCAGTTCGGGCACAGCGTCTGCACGAGCGTCTGGTGGATCACCGCGTTGATGAAGCCATCGCCTGCCAAGCGGGTGCGCTTGATGCCGAGCTCTTCAAGGCGCCACAGCCCGGCGAACACCGAAGCCGCGTGGACGGTCGCGTAGACCTTGTGGCCGGTGAGCGTGGCCTGCTCAAGGAGGTCCGCCGTCACCGCATCGCGGATCTCACCCAGCAGCAGGGCGTCCGGATCCATTCGCATGGCCGCGCGAAGTGCGCGATGGAAACCTTCTTCCGGCTCCGAGCCATCGTTTCGCGACACCGGCATGTGCCGGGCGTTGGGAATGATGTATTCCGGCGGATCCTCGATGGTGCGGATCATCCGGCGACCGCCGTGGCGCTTACCCCAGATCTCAGCCAGGGTGGCCATCGTCGTGGACTTGCCCTCGCCGGTGGCACCGCACATCAGGATCACGCCGTGGGGCGCCTTGAGCGCGTCCATCAGCGCGGCTTCCTGCTCAGCGTCAAAGCCCAGCGCGGACAGGGTCCGCTCGTTGGTCTGCCCGACATTGAGGATTCGCATGGCGACGTCGAATGCGTCAGGCCATGCCGGACCGGACGCCCAGCGGAGCTTCAGCTGCTCCACGCGCCCGCCAACCGTCACCGACCGCGACAGCGCGGCATCCTGGTAGATGGTCGGATTGAGCGAGGGGCTGGACCGGCGGCTGTCCACCTCGGCCTGCGAGTACATGGCGCGCGCGATCGACTCGGCCGCGCCACGGCCGAGCTGGCGGATCGTGGTCAGCTCGCCGTGGATACGTGCCCGCACATGGGCGATGGTCCGGCCCATCTGGATGTGCAGGTCGGACGCGTTCATGCCGTACGCCTGGGCGAGCATCTCGTCGAAGGTGCGGGTCGCATCGGTGACCTCGAGCGCATCGTCTGCCGCACCCTTGTCGGTGCTTTCCGAGCAGACTTCGATGACCTCGGCGCTTGCCGTACGAACCTCGGCCACGGAATAGCCCGCGAGTTCGACGCGACGGAGTGCGGCCAGGAGCACCTGTCGATCAGTGCCGGCCCACAGGGCAACGACACGTCGTTCGCCGATGTCCAGCAAGGCCACCAGGCGGCGGTCGTCCGGACGCAGCTGCACCAGACCACCCTCGCGGCAGAGGTTGCCGTGGTTGGTCGGCAGGTCTTCGGCCCGGTTGATCTCGGGCATCGGTGGTGGACGCAGCTGCGCGTTCATCAGGGGGCGCCCACCGGCGTCGGCGTGGAGCCCACCACGGCGTGATACATGCGCACACGGTTGCCTGTGCGCAGAGCCAACTCCACACGGTTCTTGTCGATGCCACGGACGAACCAGCCGTTGCCCACCATGTCGCCAACGGCCGCCTTCTGGATGCCCTGCTGCGACATAAATTCAGCCGACAAACCGGCACGGCCCGTGGCGATGCCGATCAGGACCGGTGCTTGGCCAACCTCACCTTGGACGACCTGCTGCCGGAGTTCCTGCAGCTGGCGCTCGAGGCTGAGTTCTTCCATTTCGCTGTTGAGCAGGGCGATGCGCTGCTCGCGCACTTCGAGCTGCCGCCATGTGGGATCGGCAGCCATGGCACTGGTGGCGCCAAGGGCGGCTGCGCACGCGAGTGCGAGGTGGGTCTTGACCATCACGATTGCTCCGGGGAGGTGTAGAGGACGCCGACGGCGGTCCAGCGCCAGCTGGCGCGATCGCGCGTCAGGTCGAGCGATTCGAGCTTCATGTGTCCGAGCTCAGGGACGATCCGCTTGAGCATCCAGAGGCCCGAGCCCGCCATCTGCACGGTGTGGATCCGGAAGCCGGGGTCGGCGTTGTCGTCCTCCACCTTGGGAAGCTGCGCAGGCCCGACCTGGAACTGGCCACCCTTCAGGAGTGACTGCACGCGCACGGCGTGCGTGGCCATCGCTTCTCCCGCGGCATCCGTATGGGGAAGACGCTCGATGTCGCCCTGGCGGCTCTCGAGGGCGAGCTGTCCAGCGTGGACACTGGCCTCGTTACCGAACCAGTCCAGCTGGTAGGAAAGACCGGCTTCGCTCGCAGCCGTGCTGAAGCTCTCGTGCGTGGCCAGGCCGCGGCCCGACTCACGTGCGTACTTGGCACGAAGCTCCGCGCCGGCCGAGCAGCTCGCACTACGCAATGACCACCCGCCGAGACTGGTGGGGAGATCGTCGACAACGGCCGTGCAGGCGTCGATGAGTGCGTGCGGTGCCGGGCTCGACAGCGCGTCGTGGATCGAGGATCGCTTGCGCTCTGCCTCGGATTGCTCTGCAAGTCGCGACTGCAGCTGCGCCGCAGCCTCCGCAGCTGCACGTTCGGCAGCCAGGCGGCTCGCTTCACGCTGCTCCTGGAGCGACACATACGCGCCGTGCCCCAGGTAGCCGGTGAGGCCGACTGCGCAGATGGCCACGACGGTCGGCATGAACCAGGTCGGCGGGCCGATGACCTTGCTCACCCTCAGCCGCGGCCGCTTGTCGAGGGAGAGAAGCTCGACAAGCGGCGTGCGGTGGAGGCGAGCCATGATGGCCAGCTCGTGAGGCATCGCCTCCAGATCCGGCCAGCAATGGATGGCGAGTGGGCTGTCCGGACCGGACTCCCGGTCAAGCTCGTCTGCGAGGGCCACGAGGGCTGCAGGACGCAGTACGCGATCGGTGCGGGGATCCAGCCCACCACCGGTGGAGATCAGCGCCCAGTAGAGGCCGTTGTCGAGCCGCTCGACATAGAGCGCACGCCCAGGCACGGACTCTGCAAACCAATGCGCGGCAGCGGGCGTGCCGGCCACATGCTTGTAGCGCATGCCCTTGCCGACAACCGCCACACCCGCCATCGCATAACGCTGCTGATCACCCGACGGGAGCAGGACGCCGTATGCCGACTTGTGCTCGCGCAGGAAGCGACGGAACTCGGTGCGCTGTGCACCCCGTTCCTCGCCTACGAGCGGGAGCCAGGACAGGCCACCGGTCAGGCGCTCCTTTCCGGCAACCGACAGGAAAGCCGTTTGGGTCACGACACGACCTTCGGCGTGATCATGATGACCAGCGAGGACGACCGCTCCTCATCGAGCTTCGAGCCGCCGAGGAGGCGGAAGCGCGGCGAGCCGACGCCGGTCGCATTCGAGCGCAGGGTTTCCTGCTCGAAGCCCGTCATGATCGCGGTCTGACCGGACTTCAGGTTGAGGTGCTGCATCACCTGACGCAGGTCGGTGAGCGGTGTTTCGTAGGTGTTGCCCTGCTGATCAGAGCCCAGGCGGCGCATTTCGCGCAGCGAACGCAAGCTGATCGTGGCCTGCATCATCACGTCGTTGCCCGACAGCACCGGCAGCAACGTCATCGTGAAGCCCGTCGTGGTCCGACCCGGGTTGATCGTGGTCTGCACGCCCACGTCGGGCACCAGAGAGATCTCGGACGATTCGAGGTAGCCGATCTCCTCGGTGACCTGGAACGGCACCGGGCGGCCGGACAACGTCAGAGCGGTCGCGGAGGTCAGCTGGCGGGCGTTGCCTTGCTCGGCCAGCGCGTCCAGGAACAGACGGGAGCCAGAGAACGGGGAGTCGGAGTCGAGGATGGTGACGCCGAGGCCCGGGCCGTCGGTGCTCGGGCCGCCGCCGATCAGGTTCACGCCTGCGCGCGAGGACAGGCTGCTCCAGACCAGGTCCCAGCTCACGGCATGCCCGTTGCTGCGCTTCCCTTCGACGGTGAAGACCCGGACCTCGAGTGCGACCTGGCGCTTGGCGATGCTGTTGGCCTGGTCCACATAGGACGACACACGGTCCAGGATGGCCGGTCGGTCGGTGACCACGATCTGGCCCAGCGGTGCGGTGGCCGTGACGTTGCCCTGCGAGGAGAGCATGCCTGTGACGGCATCGACGAGAGCGGTGAAGGGATCGATCTCGATGGACGAAGCCGTCGACGAACTGCCGCCGATCTGGGTGCTACCTGACTCACCGCCCATGCCGCCACCGCTGCCGCCGCCCATGGACTGCGCGCCGCCCTGTGACTGGTTGCTGATCTCGGCCTGCACCGCCGACGGCGCCGGAAGGATGTCGACCTGGAACACGCGCGTGTCGAGGGCGAACATCTCGATGCCGCCCTTGGCATATCGCCACGACGTGCCGCTCTGTGCCGCGATGGTGTCCAGGAAGCCGCGCAGGCTGCCGGTGTAGTTGATGTTCAAGCCGGCGCCGGCACCGCGGTTCATGCCAGTACGCATCTGTGGCGCGCCCTGCCCCGCCATTGCGGCCATCGGGCTCGGGATCGGACCCGCTTCGCCCGGCATGGACATCCCGCCCCCCAGCGCCATCGGAGAGATCGTTTCACCCGCCGCCGCGACGGCGGCCTGCAGCGCGTCCTCGCTGACCGATACCGGCACGTCAAAGTTCTGCGTGATGTAGTTGGCCAGCTCATGCAACGTGACCGGATAGATGCGCACGAACTTGACTTCGCTCGCCAGCACGGCAGGCTCAGCTTCGCCACGCTGCACCGGCACTGCGCCCAGCCAGATGTCGTTGATGGACTCGAAGGCGACCGTCGCGCGCTCCGTGCGCTGGTGCAGCGCGGCCCGCGCCTGGACGACGTCGTGGTCAACAACGCCAAGCCCATCCATGACCGGGCGGGGTTGGCTGGCGCAAGCGCCGAGCGCCAGCGTCAGGCTGGCTGCGAGTAGGAACATGCGCATGGGAGGCCTCAATTGCGATCCATGACGACGACCACGCCATTGGAGAAGGCGCGGACGACGAAGTCGGGGTGGGTGCGGCCGAGCACTTCGGCCACGGAACGGACGGCCTCAAGCGCGCTCGCTTCGTTGAAGCGAGCCCCGGCCTCGAGGCGGAAGTCGCGCCTGGTCTCCCAGATCAGCTGCACGCCCTCGGCGCGTAGCCAACGACCGAAGACCTCGCTGGCCATCTCGCCTGCGCGCACTTCATAGAGCTTGTTCGGATTCGCAACTGCAGGCGCAGACGGAGGCGGCGCGACAGGGAAGCCCTGGACCTGCGCCGGTGCGGGGATCGCCTCCTGCAAGCGCGGACCTGCCGTCGCCGCAGACCCGGCCTGTTCGGTCGCCACGACGCTGCTGAAACCCAGCACCTCTTGTGCATCGAGTGCGAGGGGACGCAGCTCGTTTGCATGGGCCGCTGTGGACAGCAGGATGAGGCTGAAAAGCAGGGGTTTGGCTGGTGTAGGCATCAGAGACTTCCGTTCGCGTGACGGAAGTCTCAGCGGTGCACACCCTGTTTTCGGGGCGCAACCACGGCGCGATTGGTGCAGGTTGCGATATTCGAGGCCGCCGAGGCACGGGCCAGCGGTGCAGACGCTGCGCCTACTAGCAGCCTCGCCGCCCACATCGGACAGCCAACCTGCATTCCCTGCGTAGAGGTTGCGAGACCGTGCGCACGATTTCGCCGCTCACACTTTCAGGTCGCCGCCAAACGGCCGATCTCTAAGTTTCGCGCCCTCTGGGGCGTGATGTATTGGCTGCATCTACCAGAACACGCAGGAGCGTCATGATCACTCGCAACGCCAATCGTTCCATCCTGTTTCTTGCCCTCGCAGCAAGCCTCGCGGCATGTGGTGGCGGCGGCGGGGGTGGTGGCACCAAGGACACCCCGCCCCCTCCCCCGACTAATCCCCCCCCGACCTCCCCTCCGCCGGCGCCTGTATGCGAGGACGCGGACGCGATGAACGTCGGTGGCGCCCTGCCTTGCGCCTATCGTTACAACGGCGTCATCGACAACACGATCATCCCGACAAACGTCGATCGCGCGCACGAAGCAGGCTTTACGGGCAAGGGCGTCAAGGTGGGCGTGCTGGATGACCCGCTGATCCAGGGTTACGACGGCCTGGAAGGTCGTATCGCGTCGAGCTCCGACTACCGGCCTGATCGTACCAACCCGACCACGCACCCCGGCCACGGGTCCGCCGTCACCTATGTGCTCGGCGGTCGTCAGGTTGGCGAGCACCGCGGGGGTGTTGCACCTGACGCAGTGATCTACCACGCGGCGGTCTGCGACTCGGCAGGGTGCCACCCTGATGCTGCGGGTGCCGCCATTTCTGATATGGCGGCGCAGGGTGTCCGCATCTTCAACGCGTCCTTCGGTGGCAGCTATGGTGCCGGGCTCGACGACGCTGATGCACGAGCGACCGCGTACTGGTACCGCCCGTTGGCACAGGCGGATGCGCTGCTTGTCTCATCGGGTGGAAATAGCGGCGGGGAGCAGCCAGGCGGTCTGGGCGCAATGCCCACGGTCGATGAGCGATTCGTCGGGCGCACGATCATTGGCGTCGCCGGAGTCGTTGACGACAAAGGCAACGTTTCGGAACTGTCCGACTACTCGAACGTCTGCGGATACACGGCAACGTGGTGCCTCACTGCAGCCGGCCTCAACGTTTTCCCTGCGGTTCCCGGTACCGAATACTCGTATGGCGGCGATGGCACCAGCATGGTGGCCCCTCAGATTTCCGGTGTCGCCGCTCTCGTCCAACAGGCGTTCCCCTGGATGACGTCGCGCAACCTCCAGCAGACGGTCCTCACCACTGCGACCGACATTGGCGCACCTGGCGTTGACGATGTGTTCGGCTGGGGCCTGCTCAACGCTCACAAAGCCATCCACGGCCCGGCGCAGTTCCAGGCGTTCGACTTCCTTGCCAACGTGGACAGTGGGCGCTACACGTTCGCCAATGACATCAGCGGCGACCGCGGCATCGTCAAGGATGGTGCTGGCGCTCTCGTGCTGGCCGGCAGCAACACCTACACCGGCGCAACTGTCATCAATGGCGGCGAACTGGTGGCCATGACCGGCGTGGGCGGCTCGGTGTCGGTCCATGACGGTGGCACCTTCACCGCAGGCGGCACGATCGGCGGCGACTTCTCAGCGACCGAGGGCGCGACCACCGGGATCGCGCTCGGGAACGCACTCAACGTTGCTGGCACCGCCACACTGGCCGGCGACGTCCGCCTGCTGGCACCGGCCGAGGGTTACACCGTCGGCACCACCGAGACTCTGCTGCGTGCCGGCGAGCTTGCGGGTACCTTCGACGGCATCCAGTACGGCAGCGGCTTCTTCTACAGCGCCACCCTGTCCTATACGGATTCCGAGGTCACTGCTGCACTCACCCGTGCGAGCGCTTCGGCGATGGCCCTCCAGTCCAGCTCCGTGCAGCGGGTCATCGAGGGTGCGCGACAGGCGGATGCCCTGTTCGGCTTCATCGACGCGCTGCCTGCCGGCGACCGCGCCGCGCTGGTGTCGGCGGCTGGCAGACTCACCGGCGCGCAGACCGCAGCAGAGGCCGAACTGGCTCTGGCAAGCCTGACCGGCGAAGTGCACGGCACGGCACGCGCGGCGGCAATCAGCATGGCGGCCGCCGATGCTGCGCTGTTCGGCGATCGCGTCGCGACGCTCGACCCGGCCGACGCCGGTGCATGGGTGCAGGCGACCAACATGGACGCCGAGTTCGACCGTGACGGCTTCGCATCGGCAGACGTGCGCCAGAGTGGTCTTGCCGTCGGCGTTGATCGACAGGTAGGCAATGCGATTGTCGGCGCTGCGCTCTCGAATGGTCGCGGCTGGGGCAGTCTCGATGCCCTGGGTGGCCGCTATGACAGCGACCAGGTCGGCCTGTCAGTCTACGGCCGCACCGCGCTGCCGATGGGCTACCTCGCCGCGAGCCTTGGCTTCACCCGGCACGACGTCGACGCGCACCGCGGCGTGCTGCTGGGCGGCGCTGTGTCGGCGATCGACGGCGAGCGCGAGGACGACGTGTGGGCGCTGCGCATCGAAGCAGGCACGGCGTATGGCGCCTTCACCCCGTTCCTGGCCGGTGGATATGTCAGGCACGAGCAGGGAGCGATGGTGGAGCGCGGTGCCGATGGGCTGGGCCTGGTGTCGGGCAGCAACACCGCCTCGATCCACTTCGGTGAGATCGGTGTGCGTTTCGCCCACGCGGTGGATCGTCTGACCTTCACCGGCACGCTGGCCGGTCGCTGGACGGGGGGCGACACCCGGCCGAGCTACTACGCCAGCTTCGCTGGTGCGCCGGAAGTTGGCGTCGAGATCCACGGCCAGCGCATGCCGGCCCGTGGACTGCGCGGGGTGCTGGGGCTGGAGTACCGCACCGGGCAGAACATGACGTGGAACCTGGGCGTTGGCGGCGAGAGCGGGAGTGGCGACGCCACCAACCTCACGGCCACGGGGGGACTCCGAATCAGCTTCTAAGCACGCAGGAGAGGGGGCCAGTCGGCCCCCTCTTTCGTTCAGGCTGGCTCAACATGCAGCCGCCGTCGAGGTTTCGGGCTCCGCCGCAGGTCCCGCCGTCTGACTCTTGCGGTTGTCCACACCGGATGTTGATGGACTTGTGGATAACTCGGTTGACTGATGGCGCGAACGGCATCCCTCCGCCCTCCAGCCCTCCTTGGACAATTCTTCACCAGACGCTTATGTTTGCTCCGGGGAACCCGCGATCAGCCGCGCTGCGGAGCCCACACGGGACCACTCCGAAAAGAAGCGCCCGGCCTCATCGTTCCCAAGCTCGCGCGCCAGGGCCGCAGCACTCACTCGCCGGCCCTGCCATTCGCCGTTCTCAAACGGGCTCAGGTTTTCGCGCAGGACATACCGCTCAATAGAGCCATTATCGCCGGCGTTTACCGCATACAGCAGATCTTCGACGCGACTGTCGACCAATCTGGGTAGCCGCGGCGGGGGGTCGGCCGGCCTCTTGCGGACGGAGACCGGGGCCGTCCCACGCACGTCGATCCCCCAGCTCGTGAGAATCCCTCCCACCGTGGCCACCAGCATCACAATGATGCCGAGGGCGATGGCCGCCTTGAACGCCCAGTCGCCCAGAAACGCACCAGCGATGGCAGCCAGCACCAGGAGCATGAGGAAATCGCCGGTGGCTGATCGTCGCGCCATCATGTTTTCCAGTGTGGATAAATCGAGAGCCCGACGCGGTCGGATCAGTGTTCCGCCTCGGACGGTGCCCTGATGAAGTCGACGTAGAGCCGCTTCGCCAGCGCCCTGCCCTCACGATGCAGGGCGCGCGTGCTCACCAGCACCGCATCGCCGAGCGCGGGCTTGCGAAGTGCGATGCTCTCGGCCCGAAGCACGGCTCGATACTTGATGCACTGGTAGATCCCGCGCTCCAGTTCATCGTTGCTGGCATTGCTCGCCTTCACCTCGACCGCAAGGCGCTCGCGGCCGTTGCTGAAATAGACGTCCAGACGGTCCCCCGAACTCAACCCATGTTCCTGGCCGCCGGCTGTGAACGCGCCGTAGTCCTCGAACACCTCGGGGTGCTGGGCGGCCCATGCCTTCAACGCCTTGTGGGCGTGGCTTTCCGGGCGGTATGCAGCGGCGGCGATGGGGAGCGGGATGACCTGGCCCTCGTCATCGCCCGGCGCAGGGCTGGTCGGCACCTCTACGCCAAGCGCGAGAGCGACCCGGTCCCACCTGGACCCGTAATCGAACACGGCCTGGACCGCGGCCTCGATGTAGGCCCTGCGGTTGCGCGCCATGCCCGCACCGCCGTCGTCGAAAAAGTAGTGCGCGACTTCGTCCGCGCCGACGCCCGGCAAGCCAGTCGATGCCTGGACGACGATCAGATTCAGCGGCGGAATGCGCTCACCCCACTCCTGGGCAAGGTCGCGCACCGCGAAGCCCACGGCACCCACTGGCGGCCCATAGAGCGTCTTGCGCGCTTTCGATTCAAGGCCGTATCGCGCCTCGAGCTCGTCGGCCAGCTCCGCATATGAGATGACCCG
The DNA here is from genome assembly GCF_021191595.1 of Alterluteimonas muca. Classification (NCBI taxonomy): domain Bacteria; kingdom Pseudomonadati; phylum Pseudomonadota; class Gammaproteobacteria; order Lysobacterales; family Lysobacteraceae; genus Alterluteimonas; species Alterluteimonas muca. The sequence goes on along the minus strand of NZ_JAIWPS010000005.1, from coordinate 43,802 downwards.
GCCCGCCTTGGCCCGCTGGATCAAGATGCCCGGGATATACGGGACGACCTCTTTGCGCCACGGCGAGCGCGCCAGCTCCTGCCTGTTCCAGTCGTACGCCATCTTCCGGTCCCCGATTCCCCAGCGTCCAGTGTAGACATCGGCGCACGCCTACCCTCGAACGCGCATCCACGCCGGCGACCTCCACCTTCACCCGCGAACATATCTTTCGCTGTCGCATGTGTCTGCGAGATTGGTGATACACCACTCGGAGACACCACCACCATGCAGCCTCGCTCGATCATCCTCAACTGCACCGCCGGCACCTCGAACAAGACATATCGCATCCAGCTGGTCCAACGCGCCTCGGGCTGGTGTGTTGATGTCCAGCGCGGCGCAATCGGAAAGACGCTGATCCAGGAAACCAAGACGCCCACGCCTGTCGAGTTCGCCAAGGCCGCAAAGCTCTACGACAAGCTGGTGAAGGAGAAGCTGGCCAAGCAGTACGTGCCCGAGGCCGGTGATTTCGAGGTCACGCAGACGCCGGGCGCAGGCACGCCCGTCGATCTTCCGGTGATGCTTCTCAACCCGGTCAGCGAGTCCGAGGCCACCTCGCTCGTGACCGATCCGGCGTGGTGCGCGGAGATCAAGCACGACGGGATGCGGATGCTGCTGGTGATCGAGGACGGTCAGGCGTACGGCGTCAACCGTCGCAAGCTCAAGGTCGCCCTTCCCGCCGCTGTGCGTGACGCCGCCCTCGCCTACACGTTCAATTCCCGCACGGTCCTCGATGGCGAGTGCATAGGCGACAGGTTTGTGGTGTTCGACGTCATCGTGTTCGATGGGGCGGATATCACCACCATGCCGTATTCGTGGCGCATGGATTACCGCGCCAAGGTGGCCTACCGGCTGTTCGATCTCGAATACACGCGCACGGCCACCACGACGCAGGACAAGGCCGACCTAATTGCCAAGGCGCGCGAGAACGTCGAGGAAGGCGTCGTGTGGAAGCGGCTTGACGCACGTTACGTCGATGGTCGCCCCAACAGCGGTGGTCCGATGCGCAAGTGGAAGTTCGTCGAGAGCGCCACGGTGCGCGTCCGCGCCAAGCATCCGTCCAAGCGCAGCGTCCAGGTCGAGGTCATCGACGCGGCGAATGGTCTCTGGACCGAGGTGGGCTACGTCACCGTGCCGCCCAACAAGGACATCCCCGCTCCGGGGGCCGTCGTCGAGGTGCAGTACCTGTACTTCGCGGTCGGGTCTCTCTATCAGCCCGTCTATCTCGGCATCCGCACGGACCTGACCGACGCCGCGTGTCGCAGCGAGCAGTTGAAGCTCGTCGCCGAGCGCAACGCCACGACCCACCTCGATCTCGGGAAAGCGGCCTGAATTCGCGGGCTGGCGCGCAATTTTGTGCGCGTTCGGCCCGTGTTTCTCTTGGTTCAACGCCTCCACGCCGCATCAGGACATAGCCATGAACGACCTCACCCATCCCGCACTCGACCACGCGACCGAGATCACCCCCGATGCCGTCGAGCTTCCGGTCGCCGTCACTGCCGAGCAGGCAACCAACGCCGACACGCAGGAAATCCCCGTTGCGATGATCCGTATCGCGCCGGAGTTCAACCCGCGCAAGAAGTTCGACGATGCCGACATTGCGGAGTTCGCCGAGCGCATTCGCAACAGCGGCTGGTTGTCGCCCCCGCTCGTGCGCCCTGATCCCTACGGCGACGGCTACCTGCTGGTGGCAGGCGAACGCCGTATGCGGGCCATCAAGGTGCTTGGATGGACCACGGTCCAGGTCACGGTGAAAGCAATGAGCGATGGCGAGCATCGCCGGCTGGCGCTGGCAGAGAACGTGGACCGCCGCGATCTCACCATCGCCGAGGAAGTGATGTATGCCCGCGACTACCTCGACAGCTTCGAGGGCGACCATGCGGCCGCATCGACGGCCCTCGGCTGGCCTGTGCAGCGCCTCCGCCACCGCTTGAAGCTCCTGCACTGCTCGGAAGGCGTCCTCGACGCCATGATGGCCGGCACCATCACCCTCGGCCACGGCGAATTGCTTGCGTCCCTGCCGAAGGAGAACCAGGACAAAGCGCTGCCTCGCATCGTGGCCGATCAGATTTCGGTGGCAACCCTGCGCGAGCAGATCAACGGGTTCGTCACCCCGTTGGCAACGGCCATCTTCGACCTTGCAGGCTGCGCAAACTGCCCTTTCAACACCTCCTGCCAGGGCACGCTGTTCGAGGCACGCGTCAACGAGGGCAACTGCACGAACAAGTCCTGCTTTCAGGAGAAGTCACGCCAGGCGCTGGAATTGAAGCGGGAGGAACTCAAGAGCGACTTCGGAGTGGTGGTGCTGGTGTCGGAGAAAGACCCCGCGCAGTCGATTCCGCTGGTCAAGCACGGGGAGCAAGGCGTCGGGCCGGACGGTTTCGATGCGTGCCGAAGCTGCCAGTTCCGTGGTGCTGCGATCCATGACGCCCCCGGTGCGCGCCTCGGTACAGTGGAGTCGCCGCTGTGCTTTAACCGGCCCTGCCACGTGCAGAAGGTCGCCGCCTACCAGGCCGAGATCGCCCCATCCGCAGTGGATTCCGCGGTCGCTGAGCCTTCCTCTACGCAGAGCGGGGACGCGGTCACCACCACCACGCCGGCCAAGGCCACCAGCACGAAGGCCGCGAAGAAGTCGTCCAAGGTGGCAGCCCCGCTGCGCTCGGTCACGGACCAGTACGGGGAGGTCGTCGCCCGCGCTGCGAAAAGCGCCCTGTCCACCTCGGCGAGTCCTGCACTCGCACTGGCACTGATCGCGCTGTGCGACATGGTGTCATCGGAAACCGCGACCTCGGCGCAGGACGTCTGGACGTCGCTGGCGATCCCTGGTGCCCCGGAACGGCTGCCCACACGAAGTGACGAAAGCCTGACCGCGCTGTGGGCATTGGACGAGGCGGCTCTCGTCCGCGCGATGACCGAGATCGGGAACTTCCTCTACACGGCCGACCTCAACAACCGTCCCTTCAATGCAAGGCTCCACCGCCGGCCTCTGATGGCGCGGCTGGTGCAAGAGCGCGGCACGCCGCTGGCTGACCATGTGCGTGTCGATCAGGCGTTCCTCGAAGCCCATACGAAGCCGGCGCTGGAAGTGGTACTGGACGAGTCCGGCTACCGCGCCGCGGTCGAAGCGCTGGACGGTGGGGCCAAGACGTACAAGTCGATGCTGGCCGGAAAGAAGCCCGACCTCATCCGGTCCGTGTTGGACAGTGGATTCAACTTCTCCGGTTACGTCCCGGCGGGCCTCGCCCTGGCAATCAAGGCGTGGCGGAAAGAAGCTCGAATCTGAGGCATCGCACGCGCCGGCATCAACTTTGGTTGCCGGCCGTGTGATCGACACTTTCCCTGTCACCCAACACCGGAGCCAATCATGGGCCTCATCAACAAGATCGTGCCGATGCTCAAGGCCGACGACACCTTCTGCATCCATGTCACGCGCAGGAACGACAACGGCATTTCCGTCCGCATCGAGCCTCGCATCCGCCTGCCCGACGCTGAAACTGCTGACCCCGAGCTTGCGAAGCTCCAGGTCGCGCTCGCCATGCCGCTGCTGTTGCGCTTCGATGCCTCGATCACGGACATGGACGCCGAGATCGGCAAGGCGCTCGATGGCATGTCCCAGGCACGGCAATCCACCTTGTCCGCCCTCGATGCGTATCAGGAGGCGCAGGCCGAGGCGCGCAACGCAGCGGCTCTGGCCGCACAGACCAAATCCCCCCAGGCCAAGAAGGCGGCTGCCAAGGCCCCAGCCCCGGCACCGCTTCCATCGCCCACGGCCCTGGCCAGTGCCGGCGACGCCAGCACCACCCCGTCTACGCCCACGGCCACTGCGTCGGACCCTGCCCCTGCTGCCGACGCCAACCAGATCAACATCTTCGAGTGAGGCCCGCCATGACCGTCCAGATCGTCCGACTGACCCGCGTGTTCCGATTCGGTGCGACCGAACTCCCTGACACGGACCCCACCGCCAGCCCGGAAACGGTGCTGTCCCACTATCACGGTGCCTACCCGTTCCTTGCGATGGCCAAGGTGGGCGAACCCACGGAGGAAGGCGACCGTCTCGTCTATCCGATCCAGAAGCCGGAGGCACAGACCAAGGGGCGCGCCCTCAAGCGCCTGACCAAGGCGCAGCGCGACGCGCTCGCCCGCGCCGTCGAGATCGCCAATGCACCTGCACAGTCCGGCCCGGATAACGCCCGCCAATGGAATGGGGTGGCGATGTTCACGTCGAACCTCCTACGTCGCAGTCCGACGCCGGTGGCCGACGCCATGATGGTGCCGATGCTGTGACCACCCCGCTCGCCCTCCCCCGCTTCGGCGCGGACAGCCAAGCCGGTACGCGCCGGGTCGTCGCGGATGGCATGAACGGCGTGACGCCGGCTCTGCGGGACTTCGCCCTGCGCAAGGTCCGCCGTAGCTTGCGTCGAGGCGGGCTCTCCGCCACCCGCGCCATGCGCGCGATGGCCCTGGGGGATAGCGGGATCGCCAGCCTGTTCCCTGTGTCGCAACTCCCGCCGCCCCCCGTGCTGGCTGCGCACGCCTGCGGCACGGGTTTGCATGGCGCGCCCGACCTGTTGAAGGACTCACTGTGGTTCGTCGAGCACGCCATCAGGCGCGGCGTCGCTGACCTCGGCGTCCTCGAACGCCTGCTTGATCCGACAAGCGCCCAGCATGAGATCGCGGCGCTGCTCCTTGAGACGTGGAACCGGCTGCTGCTCGACTACGTGCCGTCGTGGATGGACTGGACCCCCGGTGCCGGCTCCGTGCGACCTGTGCTGCGTGCGCTGCCGGGGCCGTTTGCCACGAGTCTCCAGTCCGCGCAGGTGGTCATCGAGGCGGATAGCGTCAGCCGCATGTTCGTCAACGTGGATACGCTCCAAGCGCCGGACGTCCTGCGTGCCCTTTCCACGCTGGACAAGGCCATGCAGTTCAACCTGTTCGCCGCCGACCCGCTTGGGACGCGCGAACTCTACTTCGAGTATTCCATCGGGTTCGAGCTACAAGACGACGTGCGGCAGCATATTCACTGGCCGGACGGTGCGGACGAGCCTGTAGTCACGGACCACGAAGCCATTACCCGCATCGCCGAGGACTTCGGATATGAGGCGGAAGGGGCGGACTACATCGCGGAACGTGCCATCGCACAGATGGTGTTCGACCGACGCATGCAGCAGGCGATGGAATCGGTACCCGCGAGCACCACCCCGGAGTCGGAGCTTGCCCGCCGCATCCTGGGTTATGCCGAGCACCTGTCGTCCATGAATGCCCCGCGCCCCGACCTGGACTCCAACGCGCTTTCGCTCCCGGCCTGCCTCGTTGCTACCTACGACTTCGATCCGGCAGGCGATGAGATCGCAAACGCCATCGACAACGAATGTCAGGAGGAAGTGCCATCCACGGCGGTCAGCAACCTCTCGACCAGGCCGTCCACGCTGGACCGGCAGCTTGCTCGGCTGGTAGCCGAAATGGTGGTGACGGAAGCCGTCTATGCGCTGGTGCATGAGGGCGAGGAAGCGCACGGCGACTAAGTTTGAAGCATGGCCTCGGGTGGCCTAATTCAAGTGTCCCCGCCACCCAGCCCCGCCATGTCCACGTCACTTCTTGCAACCTCAAGCCTCGACCAGACCGCGCTCGCGGAGCTGCCCGCACCGTCGATGGCACTGCTGTTCCACACCACGGGTCAGAACCTCGCGCTCGTCACCGCGCACGAAGTCATCCGCGACCGCGCCGGGCAGTCCCACATCGGCCCAGGCCGCGTTGCACTGCCGAGTGACGAGATCCGCCTCGCATCCCTCCTTTCGTCGCGCAACCGTCGTGGCCGCATCCTCCTGACCCCTCCTGACGTGCTGTTCCACGACGAGGCTTCTCTCGTGTGGTGGCTTCGTCCGGCCGACCGCCCCATGTTTCTGCGGGACCATGATGGGAACTCTCTGGAGCCTGTCGTGCGATGGCCTTCCCTGGTGTGCCTGGTCGTCAACCGCAAGCTGCACATCGTCGCTCTGGCAAGCCAGGAGCGCCCCACGCTCACCGATCCGGTGTTTCACGCCCCGGTCGGCAACGTCTATGCGGATGGCTCGGTCTGTACCGGCTCGGCACGCCTGCCCCGTACCAACACCGTGCTCGATGTTGAAGGATGGAGTGCCGTCGTGACGTCGAGCTACTTCACCCACGACAACCATGCGCAGAACCTCGCGCCGACGAAGGCGAAGGGCAAGAAGTCGCGCAGCCGGTCAATCGACCGGGTCAACAACTACCGCGCAACCGACTACTGGCGAAACCGCGATGGCATCACGAAGCCGATGCCCACCTCGGACATGGTCCCGCTCAACCTGACGCTGGGCGAGTGGCTCGAAGCCATCATCGACGGGAGCGACGAATGAACGCGCACCCGCTCGACCTTGCAGCTGCTGTAGCCGCACCGCTACGCGCGAGCCTGCACGCCGGCAACCCGGACGTGGTGACCGGCCGCAAGGACTACGTTGCGGCGGCGGACGGCCTCTATGTGCGCGCAAGAACGCCTGCGCTCAACGTCACCACCCGCATCGCCACCGCCACCCTGCCCTATGCAGGCCTCAGCGAGTGCATCGTGCCGGCCAACGGCCCGGTCTCCACCGCATTGCTGCGCGAGTTTGCGGACATGGCCGTGGCGGACAAGGAACGCGAGATCGCGGCAGTGATCGTCGCTCACGACACTGGTTACCGCCTGATCCGCGTAGACGGCGATGACAGGAGTGCCGGCCATGTCACCTATGACGACTCCGGCGTGGACGACGACGCCCTTGTGATCGACCTCCACTCGCACGGACGCCTGCCCGCGTATTTCTCGGGCCAGGACGACCGCTCTGACCTCAGCCGCCGTGGCCCCTATCTGGCAATGGTGGTCGGCCAATGCGATCGGACGCCGACGTTTGCCTGCCGCCTCGTCCTTCCTCCCCATCTGGTCGAACTCGACCTGCTTGACCTCTACAAGACCGGAGTCCTGCTGTGAGCGCACTCAAGTTCAATGTTCCGCCGTCATGGATCGGAAATGGCCCCATGCGGATCGTCGTGGTCGGTGCCGGCGGCACGGGAAGCGATCTCGTGGTGCGGCTTGCGAAACTGCACACGCAGCTGGTGGCGCTGGGTGGCGCGGGCTTCGACGTGACCGTGTACGACAGCGATACGGTTGAGGCACACAACTGCGGCCGGCAGCACTTCTCTCCCTCGGCGGTCGGGTTGGCGAAAAGCCTGGTGTTGGTGAACTCCATCAATCTGGCGTATGCGCTCGACTGGAAAGGCGTACCGGACAATCTGGACCCGACCGAGGACTACCACACGCTCCTGTACGGCACGGACCTGGTCATCAGTTGCGTGGACAACGCGGGCTTCCGAGCGCAGCTGTGCCGAACCTTTCGCGGTGTCAACTGCCGCACCATGCTGCTCGACGGTGGCAATGGCCGCGATCTCGGCCAAGTCGTCCTCGGCCACCTCGGTGTTCCGGGGGGCCGCCTGCGGCTGCCGAACGTCTACGACCTGTGGCCCGAGCTGGACGCCCTGTCGGCCAACGATGACGACGAACCGTCCTGCTCTGCGCATGAGGCGATGCAGAAGCAGTCATGGCCGGTGAATCAGGCGGTCGCATTCCTCATGGGCGAAATGCTCTGGACGCTCCTGCGCCAGGGCTGGATCGACTACCACGGCACAACGTTCACCCTTGCGCCGATGCGGACCACGCCGATGATGATCGACCCGGCCGCATGGGCGTTCATGGGCTATGAGCCCGAACGCGAAGCTGCCTGACGCAGTTGGGTATCCTCCCCTCCCCCTTGGACCACGCTCACCGATGCCTTCCACCTCGTTCCCGTTCGCCGTCGTCGTCGCATTTGGCGTCATCACGACCTGCATCTTCCTTGCAGCGTGGCTCCAGTCGAGTGGCTGGCTGCTTCTGGTCGGCGCGATCTTTGCGACCGGGGCTGGCGGAATGGTCGCCAGTGGCGAGATCGGCAAGGTCCATGCTCGGGCGGCGATGGCAGCCTTGAAGGTGGTTCGACCCGATATTGAGACCATGCCCGTGGGGCATCGGGAGTTCCTGGCAGGACTGGCGTGGGACTGTGGCTTGCACAGAATCGACGAGCCGGACCACTACAGCGTTCGCAGTTGCCTCTGGTCGGCGGCGACGAAGCCCAAGCCGCGCCTACCCAGCGGGTTCTCCGGCGATCCGATGGAGGTGCTCAACTTCATACTGGCCTGGGACGGCGCCTGGCACAGCGCCTCGGCTGAAAACAGGTAGCTCGCCGCGCCGCGATCCTCAGAAATGTCGCAACCACCATGGACAGCGGGCCGGTTGCAGGCCCCGCCTCGCGGATGCGCGTGGAAGCATGACCCCATGCGAACCCCGCCGCTCCTCGCCCTCGCCCTCGCCCTTCTGACCGTTCTATCTCCGGTCGCGGCCGCGCCAATCATGGGAACCGCGTCCGTCGTGGACGGCGACACGCTGCGCATCCGTGGGACATCCATCCGCCTGCACGGGATCGACGCCCCGGAGAGCGACCAGCACTGCACGCGGGAGGACGGCCGCGCGTGGCGGTGTGGCCAGCAGGCGGCCCTCGCTCTCGATGACCACATCGGGCGAAGGACTGTTTCCTGCGAGGAGCGCGATACCGACCGCTATGGACGGGTGGTGGCAGAGTGCTTCGTCGGTGGCGCGTCTCTCAACCGCTGGATGGTCCGCAACGGATGGGCCGTCGCGTACCGGAGTTTCAGCACCGCCTACGTGCCGGATGAGCGCCAGGCCAAAGCTGAGCGGCTCCACATCTGGTCAGGCACGTTCGTCATGCCTGCCGATCACCGGCGCACCGGACGTGCACGCCAGGCCCCGAGCAACGCGGCCATGCCGCCGCCCAACGCGGACTGCCTCGTGAAGGGAAACGTCAGCTCCAGCGGCGAGCGGATCTTTCACGTGCCTGGGCAGCGCGACTACGAGCGCGTCGTGATCAACGAGCGCGCGGGTGAGCGCTGGTTCTGCTCGCCGGCCGAAGCCGCCGGCGCCGGATGGCGTCCGGCACAGCGATAAGTTTGGGCGACGCCCTGCCTTGGTGAGATCGCCCCATACCCATCTGAGACACCGCTATGCGCAAGACCGCCCGTTCCCTTTGCACTGCCTTCGCTATCGCCGCAGCAACGCTCGCAGCCACCGCCGCCATGAGTGGCGCCCACGCCAACGAGGCCGTGGTCTTCGACACTGAGCGCCTGCGCGCATGGGGCGAGATCGAGAGCCTCGCATGGCCGCTGCAGGTCGCAGCCGCTGACCAGTGCAAGGATCCGAGCTATCACACCGGCATCGAGCTGCTGGCTTCTCCTGGCCAGGGGTTCTTCGTTCGCAACGTCAGCCAAGGTTCGCCCGCCCACGGCCTTCTTGAGGTCGAGGACCGGGTCGTCGCGCTCGATGGCCATCGTTTCGCTCAGGACCCCATGCAGGCGTACGAGACCTGGATCGGCGGGATGCGCGCCGACCTGCTCGCCTCCGACGAGACCCAGCGCTGGACCGTTCTCCGCAACGACGTCGAGCACACGGTCGAGATCGAACCGACCAAGGTCTGCCATCTGGAGATCTTCTACGTCGATGGTGCGGCCCCAGCTGTCCTCCGACGCCAGAACATGGCCATGTTCACGCCGCAGATTCGCGACATCGCCCCTGAGCCGTGGATGCTCCAGGCCCAGATTGCGCACGACCTCGGACATCGCCTCGGTCAGCACGAGGAGAAGCGTGGCCGAACGTCCCGCCTCACGGGCATCGCCGGCAACCTCATTGGTGCCATTGGCGGCCCGAACCTCGGCGGCGCTGCCGGCCATGCGTTGAACTTCCGTCGCGCACCCGCACAGGAAGTGGCCGCGGACCAGGCCGGCATCGATCTGGCCGTCAGCATCGGGTTGTCTGAAGCCGATCTCATCCAGTACTGGGTCGACCTTCTGGACCAAACCGCCAGCGGCGGCGGCTTGGCGACCTGGCTGAGCGCGCACCCGGCGCACCACTCGCGGATCGAGGCGCTCGAGACGCGCTTCAGCAAGTTGGCGCAGCAGGCACGGCCTGCGGATGGAAGCCCCGCGGGTTGAGCACCACGAGCGCCCGGTCCACGCCGGGCGCCTCACATCGGAGGAAAGATGGACGGCACCCCACGCACCCCAAGCCACCCTATGCCATCGGGCTGGAGCGCGGAAACACTCCTGAGCCAGATGAGGCTCCACCTGCGGCTGCCAGGTAGTTACCCGCACCGCACATGCAATCGCTGCCAGATCAGGAAGGCCCGCACGCTCACGTGCTTCGACTGCATGGAGCGAGATCTGAAGGCAGTGAGCAATCCAGCCGCCGTCGACGAATGGATCAGCGCGCAATCACGTGCAGCAGCGCTCGAGAACGCGATAGTCTGTGTCTCGAGTCCAATGCGCTCTTGATGATGCCCACCATGCTTTCCTGGCGAGAATCCTGCCGAGTCGTGCTCGAGCCCATGATGGTCCTGGGGACCGCAATCCGGCTCGCATTCGCGAAGCTCGTCGCCAAACGCTGAGCCCCAGAGTCACCGCTTCCGTCTCCCGCCGGCTGCTGCCGCGGTCGAGTCCCGGGAACTCCGACGAGGCTAACCCCCATCAACAACGCCTGCGGTTGGACTGACCATCCGCACGCGCCGCTCGGTACAGTCGTTCCAGGCCGTCGGCGCGGCCTGCCCCACCTGATCGCCGACATCGAACACGCCGTCCTGCACGGGTGAGATCCGATCACGTCCTGCGTGATGGGATTTCGCTCGTATGAGCAGTGACTCGGCACTTTCCGAGATTTCCCCCAAGGGACGCATTGTCCCTATGGGGTCGATGCGCCTCCTTGGGATCAACAGAGGAGAAACGCATGAAGAAAAAGCCCCCCTATGGGCGAAGTTGGATCCATCCCCGGACGCTGGCGGTACTCAGGCAGGAGCTCAATGCCTACCTGGTGTTCCCGTTCAAGCACGCTCGCACGTTCCTGGTGTTCGTCACGATCCTTGTGACGTCCTACGTCTCGAGCGAACTGAGCGAGGTGCTTTCGAGTTCTGACACGCACCGGGCCATGGCCTGGATGCTGGAAGGACTGAGCATGCTTCTGCTTCTTGTCGACGTGCTGTTTGTTTCCAGCATGGTCGTGCCGTGGGTTCCCGCGGTGAAGAAGTGGATTGCACGCAATCAACGCTGACCGGACCGGTCGCCATCAACGGCGCCGGGTATCCGGCCCCAGGAGTAACGAAGCAAATGAACACCTCGACCATCTCGCAAGACCACGGCAGCTCACCCGCTGACGTGTTCGAGCCGATTCTCGTTGTCGGGCAGGCCCTGCTTGTCCTCGTTCTAAAGCTGATTCGCCGACGTTCCAACTGACGCTCTACCCTCGACCCCCTGCTCCGGCAGGGGGTTTTTTGTTGGGCCCGGGAAGACACGGAACAGGCTCTGGACAACCAAGGAGCGGACACCCACGCCAGAACCAGCGCGGGCCCCAGTGCCCACAACGGAAGCAGCAACGCGAGCACGCCGCTCACCAACGCGACGGTGAATTCGGTTAACGGGTATGCAGGGCTGATCGGCGAGCGGCATGTCCGGCACGTGCCCGACACCAGAACCCAACCCACAACAGGAGTCAGCTCGAGCCAGTCCAACCTGTGGCCACAACGCGGGCACGACGATCGGTGGGACAACTCGATTATGCGAGCCCGCCAGGAACCCCGAGCGGCGCGGCGCCAGGCCACGACGTTCGCATACGACCCGAACAACGCACCCGCCACTGCGGACGCTGCAATGATGAAACCGGGTTCAAGACTGTCCATCCGCACACGCTACCTCGCCGGTCACCACCCTGAGGGCGCAACCCACGCTCCGGGACACGTGCTTGCGACATCGGTTGTTCAAGGGGCCCGCCTAGCATGTGGGCATGACATCGCGCCTCGTCGGAACGACCGTGCAAATCGCCCGCCGGACACTCCGTGTCATCGCAGTCGGCCCCCAGTTCGGTTCGCCAGGCGCTTCCATGTCCTGGGCGTTGGTCGTTGACCAGTACGGCCGGCAATTATCGCTTCCGGCACATCGCCTTCGGCGCGCTGCGCAACTTTCGACGCCTGTGCCACATGAGAGCGTCGTCGTCGGGTCATCACGTGATTCGACATGCAATTCAACGAAGCGCCACAGCTCGAGCCCGTTGGCTCGTCGACAGTAGAAACAGACGGGCCGCGGGTGCTGTCAGAAGACGATCGCAAAGCCATCGTCGACAGTTACGCCGCCCTGCGTGCCGGGACACCAGGCTTCCGCACTCGCCGGGCGCAGTCGGAGATGATCGGCGCCTGCGCGCGCGCCTTGGGCAATGACGGGGGCGCGGCCATCATCGAAGCCGGGACCGGGACCGGAAAGTCACTGGCGTACCTGACGGCGGCGACAACGTTGGGGGCCAAGCACGAGCTCACGGTGGTCATCGCGACCGGGACCGTGTCCTTGCAGGAGCAGCTCGCAAACCGCGACATCCCCCACTTCCTGGCCGCCACCAAGATCGACGGTGGCTTCGCCATCGCCAAGGGTCGGGGTCGATACGCGTGCCCACGTAACATGAGCCTGCTCACCGCCTCGCACGGCGACCAGTCGACGATGTCATTCGGGATCGACGACGACCTCGCCGAGGCTGGGTCCTGGCCGCGCCCCCCGGCGAAGGGCGAACCTGAGAAAGTGCTCGATCTGTTCCAGCGCATCTCCGCCGGAACGTGGGACGGGGATCTCGACAACCCACCGGTTCCGATCGACGACTCGCTCAAGCCCCTCCTGACCACGACCTCGGGCGGGTGCTCGCAGCGCCGCTGTGCGTTCAACCGCATCTGCCCGTACTTCATCGCGCGCAAGGCGCTGGAGAACTCGAGCGTCGTCATCACGAACCACGCGCTTCTCGTTTCCGACCTCGAGCTTCCTCGGGATGGTGATGAGACCTTCGGTGGCTTCCTTCTTCCTCCGCTCCAGGACGTCCTTCTCGTGGTGGACGAAGGCCACCACCTTGCCAAGACCGCGGTCGAGGCGAGCAGTGCCTCGGTACATGCATCCAGCCTCGTCAGGCGCGCCCCCAAGTGGCAGGGCTTCATTCGGGCAGCCTTCCGGGCAACGAAGCGCGAGGTGATCAGTCGCTGCGGCGTCGAGGATGCGATGAGCCTCGTGGACCAGTTCGTACTCGATCTCAGGGTCCTTGTTGATGCAGTGCAGGCCTCATGGACACCTGACCCCGCTGACGGGGTCTACGCGCAGTACCGCGCCCCTCTCGGGGTGCTGCCCCCTGCCTGGCAGGCCGCCGCTAAGAACGTCTCCGACAGCGCCTCCGAGCTTCTGCGGGTGGCGAGGGGTATCCGGCGCGCATTGGTCGAGGAAGACGAAATGCTCGACGCGGGAGCAAAGGCTGTGCTGCCGCGCGAAATCGGTCTGATGTGCGAACGCATGGACGAGGTGGCCAAGCTGTTGGCCTGGTGGTCGCAGGATGAGCGCCCTTCCAACGCGCCGCCGGTGGCCAAGTGGGTGCGCGTTGCCGGCAATGACATGGCCTTGGTGCTTTGCGCCAGCCCCGTGTCGGCCGCCGGGTTCATCCGCGACCGCATCTTCGATCAGGCAGCCGGTGTGGTGGTCACGTCGGCCACCATCTCCGCCGGCGGCGACTTCCGCAAAGTCACCGGAGAGCTCGGCTTCCCTCGTCATGGGGAGACGCTGAGCCTGCAATCCCCGTTCGACTACGAACGCCAGGGCGTGATCGAGGTGCCGTGGATCTCCGCACCGGCCAGCGATCACGAAGGGCACGCTAAGGAAATCGCTCGCTGGATTAAAGATCACCTGGACCCCGCGGCCGGCAACCTGGTGCTCTTTACCTCGAAGTCCAAGATGAGCCGGGTTCACCAGCTCCTCGATCCCACGTGGACGTCCCTGGTGCGGATGCAGGGCACGATGGCGAAAGCCGCCCTGCTCGAGGCGCACACCACCGCTGTTCGTTCGGGCAAGGGCTCCACCTTGTTCGGCCTGCAGACCCTCGGCGAAGGCATCGACCTCGCCGGGGACCTCTGCACCACGGTCGTGATCACCGCCCTGCCCTTCAAGGTGCCGACCGATCCGGTAGATGCGACCTACGCCGAATGGCTGGAGTCTCGCGGCCGCAGGCCGTTTGATGAGATCGCCGTCCCCGGTGCCATTCGGACCCTGACCCAGTACGTGGGGCGGCTACTTAGGCACGAGGACGACACGGGCCGTGTGGTCATCCTCGATCGACGGATCGTCGACAAAACGTATGGACGGCGGATCCTCGCGGCATTGCCACCCTTCCGGCATGAAATCGAAAACAAGCCTGGGCGCTAACGCGTCCCGGCTTCCTTTGAACGTTTGGTCCTGAGCTTGGGCGTGTTGAACACTAGCGGGGTCTCGGCGTGAACCACAGTTGGCGTGCCGTCCGCTTCAACCGTCTCCAAGGACTGTCGGCTCACGCCCTTGGCGAGCGCGCGGCGGAAAGCCGCACGAACGATCTGGGAGTGAACGCCCTCCTCCATTGGATTGACGCGTCTCACCGCTTGAACGGCCTCTGCGATCGCATCCTGCGTGGTCGGGAACAGCCTTACTGAGTACCGGCCATTGAACTTTTCCGAGCCTTCGGCGTATCCAACCAGGCCGAACCAGTCAGGTTGAGACAGGAAGTCGGCAATCGCACGGTTGTGCCAAGTGGAAATCCCTTTGGTCCCAAAGGTCTTCACCGCCGCCTCGCGCACTTTCATGCGCATTTCAGCCGTCATCAACACGGAGGTTGTTCGGATTCCCGTCGCACGATCCTCGTTCATTACGGCCTACTCTTTCGGCGGGTCTCGCCTTTAGCCAGCTCGCTCTGCAACGCCATGAAAGCGTGGTTAAGCGCAACGGACAGCTGATTGAAGTCGTTGAGATCGATCTTGCTCACATCGACCTTTCCATTGCTGATCCGCTTGATCGCTTCCGCAGCAACGTGAGGATCCTTGATTGGCTTGGCGCGCACGGATCGCACGGGCCGAGCACGACGGTGGCGTGTCGACGCCGAGGCGGCACCTTGATCGGGCGATGAAGGATCGCCGCTCCCTGGCGCGTCCCCCTCCTTACCCGCATTGCCGAATGCCCCATACACACTCTGGCGCTCCTCGACGGTCATAGCTATGAGATCGGTCGTTTCAGCCAGGGTCGTGACGATCCCACTCTCGACCGCCTCGCGGACATCCGATGACGCGAGCAACGCTTTACGCCAAGCGTAGGCTTGAGTCTTTTTGATCCCGGCTTTGCTCGCGAGCACTTCGACGACGTCGGCCTCTCGATCTGCGAGCTCGCTGATGTCCCGTACATCGAATTCTTCCGCGACCGCGCGCGACAAAGCGTGGTACCGGGAGGAAAACGGCAAGTCGGAGCGGTTAAAGTTTTCGATGTACTGCAGCAGCGCCACGTTGCGAGGCTTGCGGGTCCGTACGCGAGCTTCAATCGAATCAGCGTCGTTCAACACATGGGCGATCGTTCGCATGTGCCCTGTGATGAGCTTGTACCCGGTACCAACTCGGAAAACGTCGATCGGATTGATCAGCCCTTCTGACGCAATAGATGCTGCCAGGCGCTCTGCCTCCTCCAGCTGCGCAGCTGCTTTCGGGTAATCCGGAGATCCCTGGTCTAGCTGGCGAGGATTCTCGAAGCTCAGGTAGATCTTGCGTGTGTTCTCGAGGTCGGGTTGGATCTGCGACAACAAGATTGTGGTGACGTGCGAAGCTGCGTCGTTTGGCTGAAGGGTCTCCTCGAGGTTCATGATCTGGGACGTCTTCTGCCCGCCCAGCCCGCGGATCCTCCTGGATGCGTTAGACATGACGGCTGCCCTCCAACTTCATCACGACGTGGTCGACCACTGATTGAGCCTCCTGTCGAGCGGGATCAGACGCCGGGAGATCAAGCACTGATGCGAAGCGAATCGCCTCATGGTCTGAGTCTGAGAACGCCGAGCGCAGCGAAAGCTTGCCTGGAAACATCAGGGGCCCGGTAAGTGAGCCTCGTTGCAAATCTTCAAGTGCCGCCTTCTGGGTGCTCACGCTATTACGGATCTTGTTCGGAAGAATTCCGATCAGCTCAAGTACGTCATCCGCGCTTCTACGATTGTTCTCGGCCTTCCACATGCTGAGCATCCCGTGAAGGCCTTCGAGCTCCATCGGGTCCACACCCGTCGGAATGATTAGGTGAGTCGCCGCGCGCAAAGCACTTGTTGGTAGCGGGCCTTTTGACGGATCCGTATCGATGACGATCACGTCGTAGGCTTCAGCGAACGCTTCGTTGCGAAGACCAACGCGCAATTGCTCGTGCACCTTGCTGACCACCTCGGTGCTTCGAACCAGTTCCACCTGTGGAAGCTCGTCGCCACTGCCAGGAAGAAGATCGAGGTTCTCAACCGTTGTGCCATACGGATACATGACACGTCCGTAGAAGAAATCAGCCGTACTCGACCGCCCGCTCCACTCTGGATCTTCGAGAAGAATCTCATCGACCTCTGGATGCAGCGGTGGCACCTTGCTTCGGTGCGCGGAGTTGGAGATGTCCATCTGGATGAACCGGGACGAGAGGTTGCACTGGGAATCGAGGTCAAGGACCAAGACTCGCTTACCCCTCTTCGCCAATCCTGTACTCACAAGTTTAGATACGGTGCTTTTACCACTGCCGCCCTTGTTCTGCGCAACTGTGATGATCTGCATCCTCTAGCCCTTGCGTCCCATAGACTGCGGATGCTCACACCATGCTATTTCGATGTCAATATCCTGCTAACCTGAACGTATTCAGTTTCAACTTTTGCTGGGTGGCGTTGGCGCCGCGTGATTCCGTCGGAATAGCCCGTCTTTACGAGCCCAAGATCCGTCCGGCGGGGGCACGCTGCCTGCGGGTGGCACCTGAAATTCCGGTCGCCGGAACCCCCGGCTCAGTCGTATCCAACCCTGCTGTTCCGCCGCAATAGCGCGGCTGCCCTGGGGGGTTGGATCTGCAATTCCGGTTGCCGGAATCGCGGTGGGCTGGGCGGGGATCTGCAATTCCGGTGGCCGGAATAACGCGTCTGGACCGGATCCACGCTGCAACTCCGGTTTGACGGAATCGCGCTGTCCTGGCAGGGGCACCTGCAATTCCGGCCACCGGAATCCGCGCTGCAGTTGCGGGGTGGCAGCTGCAATTCCGGTCACCGGAATCGGCGCTGCTCTCGGGGGCGGCACCTGCAATTCCGGCTGCCGGAATCGCGGCTGCCTTGGGCGGGTGACCTGCAATTCCGGTCGCCGGAATCGGCGCTGATCTGGAGGGCGGCACCTGCAGT
The DNA here is from genome assembly GCF_021191595.1 of Alterluteimonas muca. NCBI lineage: Bacteria > Pseudomonadati > Pseudomonadota > Gammaproteobacteria > Lysobacterales > Lysobacteraceae > Alterluteimonas > Alterluteimonas muca. The sequence continues at coordinate 26,422 of NZ_JAIWPS010000005.1, read as the reverse complement.
TCCGGTTGCCGGAATCGCGGCTGCACTGGGCGGGTGACCTGTAATTACGGTCGCCGGCATCCGCGCTGCTCACGAGGGCGTCACCTGCAAGTCCGGTCGCCGGATTCCCGCGGCTCGCTGGGTCCACGCTGCAATTCCGGCCGCCGGAATCACGATGCCCTGACGGGGGCTCCTGGAATTCCGGTCACCGGATTCGGCGCTGGTCTCGAGGGCGGCACCTGCACTTCCGGTCGCCGGAATCGCCGTGCCTGGCGGGGGGGCTCCTGAAATTCCGGTCACAGGAATCGACGCTCCACACGCGGCTTGCACCCGCCATTCCGGTCGCCGGAATCAAGGCTGCTCTAGGCGGGTGATCTGCAAGTCCGGTCGCCGGAATCCCACGGCTCGCTGTGTCCAAGCTGCAATTCCGGTCGCCGGAATCGCGGTGCCCTGACGGGGGCTCCTGGAACTCCGGTCACCGCAATCGGCGCTGCGCTCGAGGGCGGCACCTGCAATTCCGGTCGCCGGAATCGGCGCTACACACGCGGATTGCACCTGCCATTCCGGTTGCCGGAATCACGGCTGCCCTGGGCGGGTGATCTGCAAGTTCGGTCCCCGGAATACAGGGGCTCGCGGGGTCCAAGCTGAAATTCCGGTCGCCGGAAACGCGGGTGCCCTGGGTGGGTGAACTGCAATTCCGGTCGCCGGAATCGCGCGGCTCATCTAGATCCGCGCTGCAATCCCGGTCCACGGAATCGCGCCGCACTGGCAGGGGCACCTCAAATTCCGGTCGCCGGAATACGCGCTGCGCCCCCGGGTGGTATCTGCAATTCCCGTCGCCGGAATCGCGCCACTCAGCCCGGTCTAACTTGCAATTTCGGTCGCCGGATGTTCTTGCGCACGCCCGGATGAGGACCCGGGCACGAGATGGAGGGGCCGACGACGTCCGTGGGTCCTGCCTGAACGCATCCCAACGGGGATGTTAGCATCATGCTATTACGCAGAACCGGGCGTCATGGCACACTTCCCAAATGGACGAGCAGACCTTCAAGGCCCGGATCCGCGAGCATCTCGCTGAGGACTCCTTTCAGCAGTGGATCGCCCCATTGCGGGTCTCCGTCAGTGGTTCACGAGAGATCACCCTCTGGGCACCAAACGTATTTGTGCAGGATGAAGTGAAGACATCTTGCTGGCACGCGGTGACGAAGGTCTGCTCAGATTACCCGGCAATTCGGGTCAAGGTCGGCTCGCCAAGTGAGGCGAAGCCCGCGAAGGCCCCAAGTACACCCAAGGTCGATGGGGTGCCCAAGAGGCTGACGGCTCTGTGGCCCGACCCGGAGAGGGCGCTGCCGGCCGACTTCGCCCGTGTAGCACTGTTCACAGCTAACGCTTGGCGCGGGAAGGCCCGCCCGCAGCTGTCCGATGCGGTCATCTACTCCCAAGCGAACATGCAGGTCCGACAGACGGGCCCCGCGCTGAACCATCTAGACGAGGACGTATTCCTCGCCGCGTTGCATCTTCTGCGGAACTACCCCATCGGCGATGAGGTTCAACTATCGATGGCTGAACTGGCAACGACGATGGGCCTGAGCCCAGCCGGTAAGAACATCCAATCGATCCAGGAGCGGCTTCAGCGGCTTCACAAGACCCAACTTGAGCTAGTGGTGAACTTCCAGGGTGGCGTGTCACGAACGTACTCTGGCTACCTGATCCCTTCGTACTATCGGGAAGAAGCCAAGGGCAGTGGACACCAGCAGTGGGTAATCCAGTTCGATCCGAAGCTTTGCTCGCTTCTGACGCCCAATCTGTTGACTCGCATCATCTGGGACACCCGGCACACCCTCCGCAGCGCGGTGAGCAAGCGACTGCACGTGTTCTACGCGTCGCACGCCAAGCCGTACCCGATGAAGGTCGAGACGTTGGTCCAGATCTGTGGACTCGAGGTTGGTCCTTCCCAGGCAGATAAGGCGAAAGCCGCACATGCTGTGCGAACCGCTCTCGACGAGCTCATGCAGGCCGGCTTCTTGGCATCTTGGACGCTAAATGCGGCCGGGCTTGTGTCGGTCGTCAAGACCGACGCGCCAGCCCTCGCGTGAGGCCATATCCGCTGGAGTACGAGCTTTTGCGGTCTCCCGGATTTGAGCTCCTTACACATCAATCACTTATCGCAGGCCGGTGGCTCCAATAGGGTCAAACCTCGTACTCCAGCGGATAGCCTCGGACTTGAGCGTTGTCGGCACGTAACCCTACGTAGCGACCACGTACTCCTATGCAGGGAGCACGTACCGGGCACTCGCAAGCTCGTACTCCAAGCACGATAGGGACACGTAACTTATTGAATTAGCCAGGGAACTCGTCGGTCTAGAGATCTTAGGCTTCTTTAGGTAACTCTGGCGCTGCGCGCCGTTGATACATACAGCAGAGCCCAAAGCAGGAGCTGCTGCGCGCTTAGAGATCACCCAACATGTGCCCGAAGATGGCCTGGAATTCTTCGGTGTCATCGAAAGCGATCCGTACGGAGCGCCTGCGGGTGTTCGTAGACTCCGACGTGCCTTCACCCAGTCGGCGTAGCAGCCCCTGGAGATCCCCGGCGCTGTACCAGTCCACTGTGACCTCGCCGGCCGATCCGTTGTGCCGAACCTCGACGTGCGTCCCCAGCGATAACGAAAGCCGGGTCTCCAGACTGGCGTCGACCTGGCCCCGATCCCCTGAGCGCGCCATGTTCTCCAGCGACCGAACGGAAACGCGGCGAGCCAAGCACCTGCCCAGTAGCTCTTCGCGCTCAGCAGGCGGCGCAAAGCGTGTCGCGAGGATATGGCTGAGCCTGATCCGGCCACGGGAGCCATCTGCCATCGCGAACAAGGCGGGCGACTCTCGGACGAGTTTGATCGTCCGGCTCAAGTCCGGCTTGTGGCCAGCCCCGTAGACGACTTCACGCATCTGCTCGAGGGGCATGCCACTTCGATGAAGTGCCGCCAAGCCTTCCCCGTACTCGGCGAGGGTCACCCACCCATCCAGCGCCGCGATCGCCTCCCGGTCGTCCTCGCTATCTGGTCGTACCCGGTAGCAGTTGATCGCGGCTTGGGGTGAGAAGCGCAGGTGCTGAGCCAGCCGGCTGCGGCCTATCAGCAACGTCGCAGGCGTCAGCTGGTCGACAACGAGGCATCGCGGGAAGGCCGCATCGGGGTTCGGGGTGCGCCCGTTCGGCAAATTGAGCACGTCGTGCGGCGAAAGAGCGGTCCGAGGAATAGCCTGGTGGCGGCGACGGGGAGTCTTCATTGTTAGAACATCCTAACAACGAAATCTCCAACCCCGCAGCATGTAGCGGGGGGTTGAAGCCGCGTTCCCGAGTATCCGCACCGGAAAATGCACCTAACCGGGGGAACCGTCATGTCCGAACCGACAGCCGCACAGCTCGACTACATCGAAAGCCTCACCCGGCGGGCAGGCGCCTCCCTGAGCGAAGTGAAGGCGCAGCTGCAGCTCGATGAGCCGATCACCGTCGAAGGGGCCAGCAAGATCATTGACGCCCTCAAGGACAGGCTTGGAATCGTCGGGTCAGAGACGCGGCCGCCGAAGCGCGGGCAAGGTAGGGCAGAAGATTCGGGGCGCCTCGGTGCTACCGAACTGCGTGCGATCGCCGAGGGGCGCCGACCGGCGCCCACTGACCTGGCGGTGGACGAGAGCTGGATCCTCTTCCGCCTCGCGAAGCTGATCGACCTCGAGCTCGCCATCGGCGAGCCAGCGCGCTGGGCGGGGGCCAACCAAGGCGAACAAATCCGCGTCGAGCACCTGGAGGCCTACTTCGGCTCCGTGGAAGCCGTTGCCACCGCGTTCGGCGTGAGCGTAGGCACCGTCAGGAGCGGGTGGGGCGGAGTACTGCCACCGAACCGGGTGTTCGAAGCTGTGGTGAAGACGCGCGGCTACGTCCAGGCGCCGCACTGAAGGGTGCCAGCGGCGCCACTCTCCTTGTGGCGCCCGCGGGGTGGAGGACTTTGAAGCAGGCGGCGGGGACGGATCACTGCCGGGGAAGCGGTGCGCGTGGTCCGCCGGTGTCCTGCATCAAGTGCCGCGGCGCTGGCACATGAAGATTCGGGCGAATGCGGTGCCACCGGCCATCAGCGAACTCCGGAAGGGGCTGTAGGAATTTCCCCACTGCGCTTGGACCCCGACGCCCTATCTTTCAGCCACGACGCCGCGTGCTATGCCCAAGGGAACGTCTCAAATCGTGAGATCGCTCCTGTGCCCCTCGAGCTGGCCCTAATTTTTGTTCTGCTGCCCCTTCTGATCGCCCCGACCACGGCGAGGTGTCTTGCCGTGGTCATGGCCACAACTCGTCGGGAAGCGAGGACATCCGACGTGTCCGTTCGTCATCAGCCACCATCCGCCGTCCGAGCGGGGAGCGACCCAGGAACGAGCCAACTCGGGAGGCAGGCGCTAACGGCGCACCGTTCGCCTCCGATCCAGGCGCCTTTCACGCTCAGCCGTCTCGATAGCGAACGCAGCGCCATGCCCCCCGAGATCCGGGGAGGCCGCCTGGTTATCAGCGAGACGACCTTTCGCCGGAGAGGAGCCAAGCCCCTTTACGCCAAGGTCGACCAGGTCTTCCAGACGACTGCCGGACAGCTTGTGCCCGTCGAGACCAAAAACCGCCTCTACCTCACGCCAGGTGACGTTGTGCAGCTGTCGGCGCAGGCGACTGCGCTGCGATCTGTGTACGGGTCAGCCGTCGCCCGTCACGGATACCTGCGCGTTGCACTCGCCGGCGGGGTAGGGCGCTACTTTCGTTATGACCTTCTCGATGACGCGGCCATCGACAGGTTGGTTGACCGCTATCACGCACTAAGGGATCGAAAGGGGCGACCACTCGCGCGGCCGGGCCACCGCAAGTGCGCAAGCTGCGTGTTCGTGCGCCCGTGCAAGGCCCAGCGTGGACGGTGATCCGCTTAAGTCGTTGCAGGCCCCTGAGATCCTGGAACGGGCAACACCGCAACCACGCAGTTTTCCGAAGGGGTTGCGCCCCTGATGGGCGATGGCCCGGACCTAGCATGGCCGCAACTCGCCATCAGAGAGTCCTGTGAGGCTGATCCTTTCTTCCACCACCCTGCTCGCGATCGTGTGCCTCCCCTTGGCGCACGCGCAGAGCATCCGTCCGATGGGGCCGGAAGCGATCGCCAAGATTGGAACAGAGGTCGCACCCCCGGCACCTGAGCCGGTGGCCTCTCCCCCCCGTGCCCCCGAACCGAATCCGGTCGCGCCTGCTCCCGTACCGAGGCCAATGCAGGCTCCGACGATGGCGCCGCCGACTGCCGTCGCTGCCAGGTCAGCTCCTGCCGCCGTTGTTCTCTCTCCGATGCTCCCTCAGCAGGAGAAGTCGTCCGGACCTGCGGTCCCATCGCCGGCGACCGTCGCGCTGGCACCGGTTTCACCGTCGGCGCCTGCCGTCGAAACACCGCGCTTCCAAGCCACCAGCATCCCGGCAGGCGTCCGGCTGTCGGAAGGGCTGGAGCGCTTCGTGATGTCGCGCGGCTGGACGCTGCGTTGGCTGATCGATGAGGACTACATGCTCGACAGCGAGCTGCCCATTCCCGCCATGGATCTCATCGAAGCGGTCACCTGGGTGGTCCAGACGTACCAGCGCCGCGGTGGCATGCAGAGCGCGGTGCCGCACTTCCACAAAGGCAACAACGTCGTCGCGATCCAGCCGATGGACGTGAGGGATCCTCAATGAATCGACTGGCTGTCATGACGCTCGCGATGGGCGTCACCCTGGCACTGACTGGATGCGTGTCCGGCGAAATCCGTCGTGATGCCGGCCGCAACTTCACCGAACAGGATCAGTCCGCTCAGGACCTGATCCGCAATCGCTCGGCCCGCCAGCCGGTCGCCGGGCCAGTGGTCACCGACGCCCCGTACGTGGACGTCAACCCGATCCCGGTCGCTCGCCGCGATCCACTCGCGTTCTCGCGGGTCGTGAACTTCAGCAGTGCGTCGAGCGACATGTCGCTGCACGTCTTCGCACAACGCGTCGAGTCGATGACCGGTGTGAAGGTCCGATACCAGGAAGAGCTGGCCAACGTCACCTACGCAGCGCCTGGACAGCAGCCGAGCGGCTCGCCCCTCATGGTGAGCGGCATCTCGCTGCCCATGCTGGATTCGACAGTCACGCTGCCAGGCGGGGCAGGGCAGGGACAGGCTCCGTCCTTCCGCATCAACTACAACGGAACGCTCCGAGGCCTGTTCGAGCAGGTCGCAGAGCAGACCAATTCGCACTGGCGCTGGAATCCGGCGGGGTCGGTCGTCGAGTTCTACCGGTTCGAGTCCGAAGCTTTCCGCATCGCCGCCGTCCAGGGCACCGGCAAGACCCGGTTCGAGCTTGGCGGAAACCAGAGCACCTCCGAGGGCGGGGCGTCTTCGCTGAAGCTCGCCGACACCGAGGCCACGCACGAGACGCCGGAATCGCTGTGGGCCGATATCGAGCAGACCGTCGCCAAGCTCGTCAGTGCTGACGGTGCGTTCCAGGTCAATCAGGCCGCCGGCATGGTCATGGTGAGAGATCGGCCGGACCGCATGCGCGTGGTGCGCGACTACCTCAACACGCTCAACGACACGCTGAGCCGTCAGGTCGATATCGAGGTCACGCTCTACCGCGTGAACGTCAACGACCGCGACTTCCGCGGGGTGTCGTGGGACGGCGTCTTCCAGAGGCTGATCAACAGCTCGCAGTACAACATCGGCTGGTCCAACGTCCGCCCGGACGTGGTCATGGAGCGCGCCTCGAGCGCCGTGATCCGCGTGCCGGAAGTTGACCGCAATGGCGTGCCCAATCGCTACGGCGGATCGCAGGTGTTCTTCGATGCCTTGTCGACGCTTGGCCGCACATCGGTCATGCAATCGACCTGGGTGATGACCACAAACAACCGCGCCGCGCCCGTGAAGTTCGTGCGACGCAACAGCTATCTGGCCGAGACGGTCCCGACCTACGCGACCGGCGGCGGCTCAGCGGTGAATACCGGTGCAGGCTTGACCCCAGGGTCGGTCGAGACGGGCCTGAACATGTACCTCCTGCCGCACGTCCAGGACGACGGCAAGCGGATGCTGATGCGAGTGATGGTCTCGCTGTCCACGCTGGATTCCATGGAGCGTGAGTCGAGCGGGGAGATGTCGATCCAGCTCCCACAGGTCTCGGCCAACGAGTTCGCCAACGAGGCGTGGCTCAACTCGGGCGAGACGCTGGTGCTCACCGGCTTCCAGCAGCAGGACACCCAGAACACGACGAGTAGCCCGTTCGGCCGCATGTGGGGCCTGGGTGGCGAGCGCACGGTCGCCAATGGCCAACAGCTGCTCGTGATCGCGATCACCCCCGTCGTCTCGGCGGCGCGCAGCAGGATCTGACCGCATGAAATTCCCTTTCCTTGCCATCGTCATGGGCGCAGCACTGCTCGTGCCCGTCGCTCATTCCAACGAAGCGCTCCCCATGCCCGCGCCGGTCCTTGGCGATGGGTCTCCGCCGGCGGCGGACCGCGCCGTGAGGGGTTTGACGGACGAAGAGCGCGCCTTCGCATCGAAGGAGTCTTCCCTGATCCAGCAGATTCGGCTGCTCGAACTCGAGCTCGAGGTCGCGGAGCGGCAGGCGAAGCTGACCGAGACGAATGCGCCGGCGCCTCATCGTGAAGTGGATCGTCCGGTCGATCTGGTTCAGGCCTCTTCTGCCCCGAGCGATGTGCCCTCGATCCGCCTGCTTTCGACCTGGGGGACGCCGGGCGCCCTCCGAGCCGAGATTCGTCATGGGTCGCATGCACGCACCGTGCGCGAAGGCGAGGTGCTCACCGCCGGCATGACGATCAAGGCAATCCGGGCCGGCGAGATCGAGCTGCAAGACCGCGACCGCGTGAAGACCTACAGGCTCGACCCCTGATGCGCATCATCGACCACGGCAAGGTCAGCTACGTCCTTGGTCTGAAGTGGACCGAGACGGATGGCGGTGACCCGCAGGCACACCTGCGCGACCTGGTCGGTGCGCAGCGCTGTGTGTTTCAGGCCATGGGCAAGCGGCGCCATCGCCAGCCCGTCGGCTACACGACCGATGTCGAACCGTTTGTGGGCAAGAAGAAAGCCGCGAACCCGGTCAGCTTGGTCGCGGCCGTACTGGCTCTCGGGCAGGACGGTGTCTACCTCTACGACCTGGATGACGGGCACGCGTGGTTGTGCATCGTGCACCAGGGCAAGGTGCTCTCGACCCCGGAAGGGGCGGAATCCGTGCTGCCCACGGCTCGGGCGACGACAGCTGCGACGCAGATCGCGCGCAACGTCAACGTCCCGATCCGCTCGAACATCGAGGCGGTCGGCAACGAGTCCTTTTCGATCGACGTTCTCCCGGCAAAGGGCCGGAAGCTCCCCGGCATGCGCGTCTCAAGCGCGAGCAACAACCTGGTGGGTGGCCTGGTGCTGGCGGCCGTCGTCGCCGGGATCGGCTACGGCGCGTGGACCACGTTCGCGGACCAGAAGCCCAAGGGATCGTCCGCAGCAGTGCTGGCTGAGCAGGAGCGCCAGGCGTACGCCTCCAGCGTGACCGCGTCCATCCCGGCTCTGGACCAGGACCCGGCATGGATTCTGGACGCCTATCGGATGGCCGAGACGAACTTCCCGTCCCTGGTGGAAGGGTGGTCGCTGACGAAGGTGGCGTGCGAGCCGGCCATGTGCACGGGCGTGTATGAGATCGCCAAGCAGGCAAGCGTCTATTCGTTCGAAGGACTCAAGGAACGCTTCGGCGCCCATCGCGTCAGGCTGGTCCAAGGCCAGGAGCAGGTGAACATCTCGATCGAGCGCGAGAGTTCCCCGCGCATCTGGAGCGCAGAGGAGATCCTCGACCCCGTCCGGCATCCGATGGACCTCGTGGATCTCCACGGGCTGCTTCGCGTGCGCGTGCCTCAGGTCAAGGTGGAGCCCGGCTTCAGCATTTCCGAAATCGACGTCGGGCCCCGGCCGGTCCTGGTACGGCCGATGACGCGCGAGTTGATCGTCACCAACAACAGCAACCGTGCCAGCGCCTCCACCGTGGGGGCCCAGGTCGAGGTGATGGGCGATGCCGGGTTCGTGCCGGTCGCGCTGCTGATGAACCAGGGTGATGAGTCGACCGCGGGCTGGCGGATCGAATGGGTCCGTATCAACGGAGCGGTGTCGTGAGCCTTGATGACATGACCCAGGCCGTGGCGCCAGGCGCCGAACACGTGGTGGACGTCGACCTTCCGGGCGCCGTAGGCCTGTCGTGGCTCACCGAGCGCGGGATCATTACGCCTGAGGTGGCCCAGTGGGCTCGCACGGTTGCCGGGGTGACCGACAGCCCGCTCGAGGTGCTCAAGGGGAAGGTGAGTTGGGCGGATCTCCACGAGGCTGCGATCCTCGATGGCGCCCCGTTGCCGGTCGTCCGCCTCGTCGAGCTTCCTGAGTGGACCACGATCCTCAATGACGAGGGCGGGCCCCTTGGCTGCTCGATGCGCGCCCAGCGCGTAGCGGTCATCGCCAATGACAAGGAGCCGACCGCAAACGGCGTCCTCCGCTGTTTCGTTGTCCACGCCCACGACGCCCCGCAGCACGAGGTTGCGGCCGCGGTGGTCCTGGTCCTCGCAGCTGGTCACCACCATGCCGGCACCATTTCGGTCGAACGCGAGATCGTGGCCAACGCCTACGGCGAGTGGACCGGTCGCGGCAAGAAGTCGGCGAACCGGGCAGGCGGCGACACCGCGGACCTGCACGCCGAATTCGACGAGATCTGCGAGCGGGCCATCGACCTGAAGGCGTCGGACATCCACATCGCATCGACCGGAAACACCGCCGACATCCGTGTGCGCGTGGATGGCGAACTCGAGCATTTCCGCGAACTCACCGCGAAGCACGCCCTCGAGCTGTGCGCCTCGATCTACAACACCCTGACGGAATCTTCCTCGGTCAAGGACGGCTTCAACCACAACAAGCCCCTCGACGCCTCCATCGAGCGCTCCCTTCGCCAGGGTCTGTACCGCTTCCGCTTCTCGAACATGCCCAAGGCGCCATCCGGCTTTTCGGTGACGCTTCGCATCATCCCCATCGGGGTGACGACGCGCCGTCAGAGTCCAGAGCAGCTGGGTTATTCGGCTGACCAGGCGCATGCACTCGAGCGCATGTTCGCAAAGACCGCCGGCTTGATCCTGTTCGCCGGTACGACGGGGTCGGGCAAGTCCACGTCGATGGCCAACCTGCTGCGCAAGGTCGCGGAGGACCGGCCGGGTAAGAAGATCCGCTCTGTTGAAGAGCCGGTGGAGTTCGTGATTCCAGGTGTCGACCAGCACCCGGTCACCCGCATCTCAGGGGATCGCAGCGACTTCCTCATCATGCTGCGGCAGCTGATGCGCGCCGATCCGGACATCATCATGGTGGGCGAGATCCGCGACGGCGACACCGCGGAACTTGCCATCCAGGCAGTGCGCTCGGGCCACCTGTGCGTGTCCACCATCCACGCGGACGGCGCGCCCATCTGCTACGACCGCCTGGTCGGCATGGGCATCAACCGCCTGGACCTCGCCTCGGTGAATCTCATCGCGGGCTTGGTGTACCAGAAGCTCGTCCCTCTCCTGTGCCAGGAGTGCCGGGTACCGTTCGCCAACGTGCACAACAGCCGCGCCCGCGTGGGCGACGATCTGATCGACCGCGTGCGCCGCGTGACCCGGGGGAATCTCGACAGCATCTACTTCCGGGCCGAGGGGGGGTGCGACGCCTGCCGCCAACGCGGTGCGGTGGGCCGGACCGTCTGCGCCGAGATCCTGCGCCCTACACCCGACATGCTCAATGCGGTCGCCACTGGTGACTCCCGCGCCCTCTGGAAGCTGTGGCGAAAGACCATCCGACAGGATGATCCCCAGCTCATGGTGGGCCGCACGGCGTTCGAGCATGCCCTCGCCAAGATGTCGCAGGGTCTGGTGTCGCCCGAGGATGTCGAGAGCGAATTCCATTACCTCGATGAGGCTCTCTACGAGGGCCTGGAATGAACGCGATCTCGGCCATCACGGACCTCCAGGACCGGGTGCTCGGTGGCATGTCCATCGAGGACTTTGTCGCCAAGAAGTCGTTTGGCGTGCCGAAGCGCCTGACCCTGTACCGCCAGATCCGAGACTTCGTCAAACAGGGCCAGCCGCCGTACGGCACGATCAACCGGATCGTCGAGGTGGGCAAGAAGCGCCTCGAGGTCCGCCCTGGGCTGCCGGGTATCGCCGACCGGATCAGCAACGTGCTGTCCTCGGGCAAGCGCGGGCTCAAGGGACGCATCTTCATCCTCGAGCAGACGCTTGCCGACATGGATGAGGGTAAGCAGGTCGCCGATGCACTGTCGCGGTGGATCCCCCGCGAGGAAGGCGAGCTGCTGCGCACGGGCGAGGCAACCGACCGCCTTGTTACGTCCCTCGACGAGCTCGACACCCTCCTGACGCTCAAGGCTGACCTCTCCAAGGCCATCTGGAGCGCGGTCCTGGGCCTGCTTGTACGCATGGGCGTGCTGGTCGGGATGATGGCCTACATCCTCGGGACTGTCCTGAGCGAGGTGAAGGGGCTGGTCAGCGACGACATCTTCGACAAGCTGATGATCGCACCGGCCTACTTCTCCTTCGGCAACGCGTTCCTGCAGTACGGGCCGGTCTTCGCGCTGTTCCTGGTCGTCGTGGGCGTGGTCGTGGCTGTCAGCCTCCCACGCTGGAGGCCTGACGGGATTCGCCGGGTGCTTGATCACAGCATCGCGCCCTACACGCTGTACGGAAAGCTTCAGTCGGCAACGATGCTGCTGTCGGCGAGCGCGATGCTGGAGTCGGGACGACAGTTCCGCGAATCCCTCAACAGCGTCAGGTCCAACAGCGACCCGTGGCTAAAGACGCACGCGCAGCGGGCACTCCGGCGGCTCAACGACGGCAACTCCGATGCGGAATCGCTGCAGATCGGAATGCTCAGCTGGGAGCTCGAGGACGAACTGCGCGTCTACGCCATGCAGGACGACTTCAAGAAGGTCCTGCGTGCCATCGCCGAGTCCGCAATGCGCAGCGTGCTGAATTCCGTCAAGACCATGGCCAACGTCATGAACGTCATTTCCATGCTGCTTCTAGCCGCTTTCATCCTGTCCACCGTGTTCGCTATCGGCGAGATCGCGATGGAAGCACAGACCTCTGTCCAGAACGCCACAAAGGGCTGATGGGCGCCCCGCGCAACACCACCACCACGTAGGAGCAACACAGTAATGAACGCAGTCGTCATGAATCGAGGCCGCATCGGTCGCAGGAACCAGAAGGGAATCGGGCTCATCGAGCTGGCGATTTCGTTGGCCATTGCAGCAGGTGTGCTCTGGGGCATCTTCAAGGTCGTCGGGACAGTCAACGCAAAGCGGCAGGTAAGCTCGCTCGCGCAGTCCACCACGATGATGGGCAACGACCTCCGTACCAAGTTCAGCGAGCAGGGCAACTTCGCGGGACTCACGACCACGACCTTCATCCAGCTTGGTATTCCGCCGGAAGAACTGGTCACGGCAGCCAACACACTCGAGACCGGCTTCTCGACGCCCATGACGGTGGCCGCGGCGAACATCAACGGCGTGGCTAACGACGGCTTTGCGTTCACCTTCAGCGACTTCCCGGCGAAGTCCTGCGGTGACTTCGTGATGGCCGTTGCACCGAACTTCTCGCGCGTGACCATTGGATCGACGGTCGTGAAGAACATGGGCACGGGGTCAAATGACCCGGAGATCACGGTGGCCGACCTCGCGAATTGTGCGGGTAGCAACGGCGTCGTGAGCAGCATCGTGCTGGGCCAGGGCCGCTGATCCACATGAGGGCACGTCGGTGGGTGGGTCCACGCTCGCAACGCGGCGCGATGCTGATCGCGTCCGCGTTCGCGATCGCCATCATCGCCGCAGTCCTGATCGGGTTCATCCGCTTCGAGGACCGCCGGCAGATGGTGTCGACCGCTAGGGCGGAAGGCGAGCAGCTCGGACAGTTCGTCATCGGCCTGCGAGGGCTCATTGCAGACGCCCAGGCCGAGCCGGCGCTGCTCCCCGCCGGCGCACAGCATGGCGTCAACTGGCTGAAGGCGCCGACCTGCGGCGGCCTTCCCACGAACCGTGTGGAAGGCTACGTCCCGTGTGGCTTTGCCGGGGGCAGGTTCGCCACAGGGACGAACGGGTACCGGACGACGTTCTCCCGCAACGCACTCACCAACGAGATCGAGGCACGCACGCACTTCGTGGTGCCTCGCTTCGATGGATCGAGGAGCGCGGGGGCGACCAACAAGCGCGCCATCCTGCTCGCTGAGCACGTGGTGCAGTCGGCCAAGTCGCAGCAGTCAAACCCCAACAACGGCACGTTCTTCAACGCCTTCGCGAACGTGCCCGAAACCGCGAACAGTCCACACAACGTGGCGGTCACCTCGGACCCCGGCGCCAACTCAGGCCGCGTGGTCGTGGTGGTGAACAACGCACCAAGCCATGACATCTTTCTGCGCACGGACGGCACGAACAAGATGCTGGCCAACCTGGACATGGGGAACCGATCGATAGCCAACGCGCTCGATGGCCGCTTCCAGGGTGACGTGCGGGTGGAAGGACGGGTGCAGGTCGACAGCGGCCTCACGGTCAAGCAGGGAATCGCCGATTTCCAGGATGGCGTCGTGGCCAACGAGCTACTGCTGACGTCGATTGGCAAGCACGCGTCCGAAGGCATCTATGACGCGCAGATCTATTCGGGCGGCAACGAATACCAGATCCCGAAGCCGAACTGCGCCCAGGCCGGCAACAACCCCGGGATCTACGCTGCACTCCAGAGCACCGGTACGCCGAACCAGTACGGCTACGTCGCGGACGCCCTCTACGAGTCGCGTGTCGACGTCATGGACGGGGGCAGTTACTGGCTTGTTCGTCCGATGGTGCAGGGCATGCGCTTCGACCTGGTCCGCCAAGCGAACGACATCGTCCTGCGTCGCAGTCTGCAGTCCGTCAATGCGAGCGCAGCGCGCATCCTCGTGATGCGCCGTTGCCGCTGAAGAACACCAACCAAGGAGCGCTAATGAAAATCCAGCATGGACTCGTCGCGATGCTGCTCGCTGCACTGATTGCCATCCCCGCCTGGCAAGTTCACTCTCAGAACCGGAGCATCGACCCTACCGCGGAGCTCGATGACCCGAAGAAGTGGCAGGATGTCGCGCCTGCGCGTGGAGGTGCGCGAGATTCGACCTTCAGTGGGGCATCGGGAGGAGTGCATTTTCCCGAGAGCCGCGTGACCTTGCCCAGCAAGTGTGAGCTTGACCCCCACGCCTTTGGCTGTCCGTACTTCTGCGATGCAAACCCGCGGGGGCAGGGATGTCCCCAGCCACCCGAGCCGGCACCACCCGCCGGTGGCGGGACCACTCCGCCGCCAGTACCGGCGCCCAGTCCGGTGAACCATTGCGGCCTGCCGGACGATCACCCGTGGCTGCTCAATCCGCCGTGCCCGCCGACGGCAGGTGGATGGCATTGTCCAGGCGGGAACCATATCGTTTGCCCATAAGACCCAACCCAGACGATTTGCCGCTAGGTTGCGCAATCCGATCCAACGATGCCGACGATAACCTCGTCGGCATCTTCTTTTGTGCCGCAGCGGATGGACCTACCACCCGAGTTCACCGGCGACGTTGTCGCGTGCATCGCGACTGCCGCAAACCACTACAGCGTCGACCCACAACTGGTGCTTGACAGGCTCCTGGCCCGGAATTCCGCCAAGTCGGCTGCAAGCGCAATCGGCCGATTCAGCCTGAGCCTCGCAGAGCTGGAAGATGCCGGCATCTCGTCCACGGTTCGCCAGGCCATCTCCACGGATGATTGCCTGGGCGCCTCTATTGCAGTCCTGGTCGAAGCAAAGGCTCTCCGTGAGAGCTCAGCGGGCGCCGCAAGCACTCAACCGTCGCATGGCGGGTCACCCCTGATGACCGTTGCGGTTTCCCCCGGACCGCGGCAAGGCCCGAGATTGCCGCGTCTCGATGCGAGGGGCGAGGCTTGCGTTGATGCGGCTGCCGGTGCCTACCAGCTTCCAAACGCGATCTTCCGGGCGGTCTTGCGCACCGAAGGAGGGTGGCAAGGGCTCCGGAAGCGCAACTCGAACGGAAGCTATGACCTGGGACCAGGCCAGATCAACACGATCCACCTACCCGAGCTGCGGAAGTTCGGGATCAGCGAACAGATGCTCGCCGACGACGTGTGCCTCAACGTCCATGTCGCCGCATACCGCCTCCGCGTGGAGATAGAGCGCGTCAAGGATGTGTGGCGCGGGGTCGGCAACTACCACTCCAGAACCCCGCACCTCCACAACGCCTATCTCGCGCGTGTCCGGTCTCACCTCTGAGGATCCCATGCTGGAAGACGTCGCCAACCTGAAGCCCATCGGTGCCCACGAGCTCGAGCTGATCCGTGACATCTACCTGCCACTGCACGCAGACACGCATGGCAAAGCCGCCATCGGCATGGATGCGGCGATCGCCTTCACCGGTACACCGCACGCACGCCGCCTGTTCGTGCCCGAGAGCAGGGAGGTCATGGACCACCTGTTTCGCGTGGTCGAGGCGGTGGACATTGAACTGCAGAAGGGCGCGACCCGATTCCGTGTCGAACACGACGGCCGCAGCTACCGCGCCCAGTGCGGACAAAGTGCCACCGGCCGGGACATCCAGCTCCGCGTCCTGCCGGCCTCCGTGCCGATGCTCAACGAGCTGCAGATGCCAGCCACATGGCGGGGGATGATGCTGAGCGACACCTTGTTCGGGGGAGGGCTTCTGCTGATCGCCGCGCCCCAAGGACAAGGGAAGACCACGACGGCATCCAGCCTGGTTGCGAGTCGCCTGAGCCGTTTCGGCGGAATGGCCAACACGTTCGAGGATCCAATTGAACTGCCGCTGCAGGGTGTCTGGGGCCAGAAGGGTCTTTGCATCCAGCGGCCAATCGAGATGTCCGACTCGCCGGGCTATGACTCCTACGGGCACGCGATGCTCAATTCCCTGCGCCAATTCCCGGTCGTGGGCGGCACCACGATCCTTTTCATCGGCGAGATCATGGACGGGTCGGCCGCCGTCGAAGCACTCAAGGCGGCTGCAAATGGACACCTCGTGGTGGCGACCATCCATGGTCGAAGCATTGAGGCTGCGTTGCGCCGCATGGTGATGCTGTGCTGTACGCGCCTGGACGGCATGACCGAGATCAGCATTCGCGAGCTGTTGGCAGAAGTCCTCCGCGGAATCTTCCACCAACGCCTGGTGTGGACCCTGAAGGGGACGGGCTGGTCCGCGGCGGAGATCGAGGGTGAGTTCGCCTGGTCGGAGGAACCGGACACGCCGGTTGCTGACGCCGTGCGCAGCGGGAGCGTATCGGCACTGCGTCAGGCGATTCGCGCGCAAGCCGGGGTGCCCGGTAGCGCCCATGTGGGCGGCGACGTCGTCGCGGGAGCCTGAGCATGTGGATCAATGCTTTGTCGGTCTTTCGCGTCGAGAATGCGGACACCACCGAATGGGTCAAAGCGTTCTCGTCATTCCCTCTGGTGGACCCGGTGGGCGGGGAACGCAAGACGTACGGCTTCACGCCGCTCGGTGAGGAAGAGCTGTTCGTCGACCAGATGCACGACTACTACGCCTTCGTGGGATCGCTGGCGGAACGGATGCTGCCCTCAGAGGCAGTCGATCGAGAGGTCATCAAGTTCAAGAACGCGAATCCGGAAAGGGCGGCGGCGGGTGGCGACGCCGATAAACTGTGGTGCGAAATCGAGCAGCGGATGCTGCCGCACGCGGCCATCAGGGAAACTCGAACACCCGCCGTCTTCTGCGCGAAAACCAGCCTGCTGTACGTGTTCGGGCAGACCAAGTTGGGCATGGAGGCGCTGCTGACGTCAGTGCGCAATGCGCTGGGGTCCTTCGTCTGCATTCCGATGTCTCCGAGCATTGAAGTGGCCGGCACACTCACCGAATGGATCTCCAAAGAGACGCCGGACGGCATCGCCTTGGGAGAGGACGTGGTCTTTGAAGTCAGTGATGGATCGCGAACCACCATCATTGGCCAGGACCTCAAGGGAGAGGTCGTGCGCAAGCACCTGGACGCTGGGGAGCGAGTCAAGCGCCTGAGCCTGGTCTGGCGCGACGAGCTCGTATTCGAGATCAGCGAAAAGGGCGAGGCCAAGAAGATCGGTCCTCCCGGTTGCAAGATGAAGCCGAGGACGGCCGTGCTGCACTGGCCAGAGATCATGGAAAAGCTGCCAGCCTTTGTTCGGGAGTTGGGTGGCCACCTGGGATATGAGCTGGACGCCTTGGACCCGGGCGGAGAGGATCTGGAGTCGCCGTCCGAGGAAGAGAGCATTGGCCCCGTCGAAACGGAAGCCGCACCTCTGGACAGTCCGAGCGCCGCGGCGCCAGGGTTCGTGCCCCTCGTCGTTCCCTCGGTCGAAGCTCCTGCCGACGTCGTGCACGCCATCCTCGACAGGCTCGCGTCCCGCCACCCGCCGGATGGGATCGTCATCCTCAAGCGACCGGCGGATTCCTACCGCGCCGTCTACTCCTGGGCCGCTGACAATGGCATCCAGGTCGAATTGGCGGCGTGGGGGGACGAGCTCGCCTGGCCCTGTGCCGCAACCGCCCTGGTCTGCACGGCCTCCGATGAGCAGGTCATCCAGGACATGCGCGCCTTGGCGATCGATCACGGTTGCAAGGTGATGGTCGCACGCGAGTAGCAACCTGACGCCCCAGAGCCGCGGTTGCGGCGCAGTTGGAGCCTGGGGCGATTCGAGAATGGCGTCGGTCTTCTGGATGCCTGCCGCATGTACCGCCTACTGCTCACTCTCGCTCTACTCGTTGCGTCGTCCGGGGTGGACGCTGCACGGCTCTCCTCTGACAGCGAAGCCACGGCGGTCTGCATGCGCGACGCTGCTGCCCGCTTCAGCGTGCCGGAGCTTGCCCTGTGGGTGATCCTTGATGTCGAGGCAGGCACGGTCGGAAAGACCACCCCGAACTCGAACGGGACGTATGACATCGGCCCCATGCAGATCAACTCGTGGTGGCTTCCCCGGCTGGCGCAGAGGGGAATCACCGAGGACATGGTGCTCAACAACTTGTGCATGAACGTGTCGGTGGCAGCGTGGATCTTCGCCCAGGAGCTCAACAGGCACCGCGACCTGACCAAGGCCCTGGCCCACTACCACTCCCCGACCGCGCATCATCAGCGGCGGTACCTTGGTCTGATCGTCAACGCGATTGACCGCCGCATCAGCCGTCTTCGCCGCGAAGGGGGCGTCGCCACGAGATAGAGCCATCATGGATTCTGAAGCTGTTCTACCGACCGATCTCCACGACATCCTGGCCGAACTCAAAGTCCACCTCGAGCCGAAGGGTGTCTACGCGATCCGGACGCATTACAGGGTCACCAGCGACGGAGCCAGCCGCCGGCACCTGGTCCTCGATTTCCCGGCGCAGGCCGAGCGGCATCTGATCATGTCGCCGCGCACCAGCCAGCGGGAGCTGGCGATGGGTCGGATGGAGAAGTACACCGGCATCACCGGTGACCAGGCGCATCGCGTGCTGGACCTTGCCCATGCGCTGAGCGAGATCAACGATCTCGGAGGCTGGGCATTCACGCCCCCGGACGAGGCATCTGAGCGCACCACCATGGACGCCCGCCAGATCGCGGGCCTCGAGTACACACGCTATCCCGACCTCGCCGACCTCTATGACCTCATCGACCGGCGGGTCGGTGGGACGGTCTCGAGAATCGAGATGGTCAACCAGAAGATGGGCCGCGGCGCGAAGCCGGGCGTGCGCTGGGCTGCCTGGCAGTACTTCTACGATGCCGACGGCAGACAGATCGCCGCCCACCAGCAGCACGTTATGAACATCCTCGCGGCCAATTTCGTGAGCTCGGAGGAGGCTGCCCGGGACCAGAGCGATTACCACCTGCGGGGTCTTGGCAAGCAGCTCAGGCTCGGGCCGGACGCGGTGGTGATGCTCAACATGCTCCTGTCGAACGCGCAGCAGAAATTCGGCATCAATCGGGTGGAGCTGGCGCGGTGAGCCGGAGGGCATGGGCGAAGTGGGCAGACCAGCAGCCCACTCGAGTAGCTGCAACCAGCCCCGACATTTCCCATCTGCGCGTCGTTCGTCCGGAGACTGTCTCGGAGCGGTCTGATCGTCGGGTTCGCGAGATCGCCGAAGTCGCAACTGCCGACTTGGCGGTTCCACATGTCCAGCATGTCGACATCGTTCCCGTTCCCAAGCCGCGGATGACCCGGTCGGACCGATGGAACAAGCGTCCGTGTGTCCTTAGGTACCGGGCCTACGTCGACGAGCTGCAGCTCAGGGGCGCGAAGCTGCCGTCTCGCTACAGGCTGGAGTTCGTGTTGCCGATGCCGGCCAGCTGGAGCGAGGAACTGAAGTCCGAGATGGACGGTAAGCCACACCTCGTCCGCCCGGACACATCGAACCTGGTCAAGGCCGTTGAGGACGCCCTGGTGCCGCGAGACGAGCGGCTGCACGACATCGCAGCGACCAAGGTGTGGGGCCGAAAGGGTTCAGTGCGCATCCTGCGCGTCGTGTAATTTTCGGGCGGCCGCTCATCGGCAATCCTTAGAAGGTGAGCATCCGTCGTCCCATGCTGAGTTCAACACCCACTCCGACGCTTGAGCAGGCGCAGGCCATCGAGTGCTTTCGTACGGGCGAGAGCCTGGCCATTGAAGCGCTTGCCGGTACCGGCAAGACCACGACATTGCGACAGCTCGTCGAATGCGGTTCGCCGCGCGGTGGGAAGATCCTCTACACGACGTTCGGCGCGAAGGCAGTGAGCGACGCCAAGGCACGGTTTCCAAAGACCTGTCGTGTGGCCACGAATCACGGCCTTGCATGGGGCGTGGGCACCCGCTATGCCAACGAAGGCCGGCTCGACAAGCGCGGGCTCAAGGCAAGCGAACTTGCACACCTGATGGGCTGGGGCGACAGCACGTTCGCACCATACGTGCGGGTGTTGGGTGGTGCATACGGAGTGATCCAGACGTTGGCCGCGTACTGCCATAGCGCAGATGACGATGTTCAGCTACATCACGCGCTACCCGTTGCGATCCGACTGTGCCGTAACGACCACGCCAATGCAGGTTCGCTGGCACGCGTCCTCGCGGCGTTCGCGGCGGAGGTGTGGCAGCGTGCCGTGACGCCCGGAGAGCGAGTGCCGGTTACGCACGACATCTATCTCAAGGAGTGGGCGCTGAGTCGGCCGCACCTGCGTTTTTCTACGGTGCTCTATGATGAAGCGCAGGACGCTAACCCAGTTGTCGTGCGTGTGCTGCAGGAGCAGGAGCACGCGCAGCTGGTGATCGTAGGCGACCGACGTCAAGCCATCTACGGCTTCCGCCATGCTGTGAACGCGATGGACAGCTTCCCGGTGGTGCATCGCACGCATCTCACGCGCTCCTTCCGGTTCGGGCCTGAGATCGCCGCAATCTCGAACGCAGTGCTCATTGACCAATGTAATTCGTCGGTGCTGCTGGAGGGTGACCTCGAGCAACCCGGAACCATCGGCCCAATGCCCGACCCTGCCTGCGTACTCGCTCGCAAGAACGCCACGCTGATCGGCGAGGTATTCGGAAGCATGGACCGTGCGAAAGCTGGTGAGCGGTTCGCGGTGATGGGCGGGGTGGGGGAACTGATCGAACTCGTTGACGGTGTTGCGCAACTGCAGCGAGGCGACTCGACAGCCGTGCCCGACCTCGCGGAGTTCGACAGCTGGGGCGACGTGGTGGCAGCGTCCGACATGGAAGCGTATTCGCACCTGCGCATGCTCGTGCAGCTGGTGAACACCTACGGCACGAGGGAACTGTCGGGTCGGCTTGGCCAACTGCGCGGCAACGAGCTGCAGGTCGAGACGTGCAAGACCGTGTTCTCCACTGCCCACAAGGCGAAAGGTGCGGAGTTCAGCAGCGTGCGGCTGACCGACGACTTTGTCCCAAAGGGGCCGGACGGCAATCCTGAAGTGCACGGGTGGTCACCCGAGGAAGGCAACCTGCTCTACGTCGCATGTACGAGAGCGCGCCGGCACCTCGACATGATGGAGTGCGAGGCCGTCACATCGTCCATGGCGCGTGCCTGGAACAACGTCCCGAAGCCCGACGTCACGTCCGCCAAGCCGGTCGCCGACGTCAGCAAGGAGGATCCCTTCGCGGTGCTCGATGAGCCCCGCGTGCAGCTCGTCGCCGTGGATGTCGCGCCCCGCTTCGGCCTGCGCGAAGGTGACTGGCAACATCCGATGATCAAGGAGGGTGTTGTCACTGTCTCCCCGCATCCGATGGGCACCGAGGTCATCGTCCGCGCGTCGGGGTACATCCTGTTCCAGGCTGCTGGAGAGGTGACGGAACTGGGACGCAACCACATGCGCGTAACGGTCAAGGTTGGGAGCGCACAGCTCGACGTCCCACCCGAAGCGGTTGTCGTGTCCATGATGGACGACGCGATCGTTGATGCTTGAAGTGGACTCAATCCCGATGCTGCAACCTCTGCGATTTTCGCCATGGTTGGGAACGGACATGAGGCGCGCTGATCGGTAAAGTTTCTCCCGTCGGCGCCCCCTCGCTGACAGCCCCAGCAGTCTCTTCTTCGACTGCGCCCCAGCCGGTGACCCCCCACTGGCCGACAGCCCCGCTCCCCTAGGCGGGGCTGTTTTTTTGTGCGCGCGCCACGAACGGCGCGTAACTATCTGGACCAGGCGCCACTGCTTTAATAGGTCTATGAGCAGCGAAACAACCAGCGCACCCATGAGCGTCGTCGAGCCCCGGCGCATCGTTGTCCGGCCATCGTCCTGCGCCGTACACGCGGCGGCGCTCGCACGAGGCTACACCCCGCTGCAGGCGTCGATTATCGCCAGGCGCTTGCCTGACTCGATGGCCGAGTCGTTCGAGAACGTCGTGCGACCCTCCCTTCGACAGCTCGATCCGCCTGATCTTCTTCCTGACATCGACATTGCGGCCAGACGCATCGCACAGGCGGTCATCTGCCAAGAGCCGATCCTCATTTGCGTGGACCACGACGCGGACGGACTCTCGTCCCTCATGGTCATCTACGGCGCACTGGCGGACGTCATGCGGGTCGATCCTGCGAGGATCCACTGCTACAGCTCTCACCGGATGCGCGAGGGCTACGGCGTGTCGGATGGTGTTGTCGATCGCATCCTTGCCGATGGCCACGCCGCCGGCGTGATGATCACCGCCGACCAGGGGTCACAGGACGAGCCGAGGATCGGGCGGCTCGCCGCGGCCGGTATCCAGACGGTGGTAACCGACCACCACGGCATTGATGGCGCGGGGCCGCCGAGCGCCGTGGCGTGCGTGAATCCGTGTCGCGACGACTCTCAATTCCCCGACAAGTGCATAGCCGGCTGCCACGTCGCGTGGCTCGTCATGGCGCATGTGCGCCGTGAGCTGATTCGCTGCGGGCATCTGACGGAGAACGCGCCGAAGCTGGGCTTCCTGCTTCCATTCGTCGCCCTGGGGACGACTGCGGACTGCGTGAGCTTCGCTCGAAGCAGGAACAACCGTTTGATCGTCCAGCACGGACTGCACTTGATCAACACGCGGCCCGATCCGTGCTGGGCTGCGATGTCGCAGGTCAGGGGTGTCACCGGCCCGATCACGTCCGAGACGTTGGGTTGGTCGTTCGGCCCGATGGTCAACGCAGGCGGACGACTGGACGATGCGCTCCCGGGGTTTTACCTGTTTCGCGCTGGCACGCTCGATGAGGCGCTGGTGTATGCAGAGAAGCTCCATGCGTCCAACAACGAGCGCCGGAGCATCGAAGGAAAGATGCGTGATGTCGCGCTCGACGAGGCGGTGCGCCAGGTAGCCGCAGGCGCGCGTGGTGTCTGCGTGTGGCTCGAGGAGGGGCACAGTGGTATCCACGGCGTCGTCGCGTCCAGGCTGACCGCCGCTGTTGGCCGCCCGGCGATGTGCATCTCCCCCAAGCAGGGCGAGCACGGCGTCGTGACCGCTTCTGCCCGTGGCGTGCCCGGCTTCCATGTGCGCGACGCCTTCGCTTGGATCGACACGCAGGCCCCGGGCATCCTTCTCAAATACGGCGGACACGAGGGGGCGGGCGGTCTGACGTCTCTCGAGGAACATATCCCCCGCATCCAGGCCCTATGGGCTCAGGTCGCCCTGGAGCAGGGTGTCGAGGTTGGCCCCCAGATCCAGACGGACGGCTCGCTGCCCGGACCGCCGAGCCTGTCCACGCTCGCGGAACTTGCGGTCCTCGAGCCCTACGGCCGTGAGTTCGACGCGCCGGTGTTCTCTCAAGACGCCACGCTGGTGTCCCACCGTCGGGTTGGGGAGGAGGGTAAGCACCTCCAGGTCCAGCTGCAGATCAACGGGGAGACCATCAAGGGCATCTGGTTCTCGCCCGGCGACATTGGGTGGTCGCCACGTCCCGGCGATCAGGTGCGCGTGGTGTTCACTCTGTCGGCCAACACATACCGGGGCCGAACCTCATGCGAGGTCCAGGTGCAGCACATGGAACAGGCAGGACCTGTCTGAGAGACCAGGGCGGTCGCGGCCAGTTGTGAAGGCCAACCTACCCGATTTGCGTGGATGTTGAGCCGGGGGCGGCCGGGTGGACTCGCATAGGATCGATCGTGGTCTACCGCCAGAGTCGCAATGAAACGAAAGAACGATGGAATCCGGCAGCCCGTCATCACCCCCGGTGAGGCGTGGCACCTCGGACGCATGGAAGCGGTGAAGGAACTGAGGCTTCGCCTCCCGCGCATCGACACCCACGCCACTGAGGTGCTGGAGTCCATCGAGGACGCGGCCGTCATCGGGTACGGCAAGAGCGCAAAGCACTACCCACCGCAGACGCTTCCGCCGGACTTCGTGTTCGACAGCTACCTCGACATGCCGGTCGTGGTTCGTCCTCATGAGCCGGTTCCGGGCTGGGGAAAGATCGAGTTCGATCCAGGGCAGTCCGGCAAGCCGATCAGCCTGATCACCCCCTATCGCTTCGTGGACGTGGACAGCCTGCCGGAAGGCACGCGCCTGGTGGCCATCACCGATCCGCGTCATGCTGCGCTGGCGTCCGTGGTCGACGTACTGACGTGCTTCCGCAGTGCACTGTCCTTTGCTCGTGTCGCAACCGGGCCGGATGAGGCGTCTGCACGCATTTGGGACATTGTCCTGGTACAGCTGCAGGCCGGTCGTTACGCCACGGCGAGCCTGCCGCCCGACGAGTTCCATGGCTGGTCGAATACCCGCGTGCAGCCGGGTGATCCGTTCGGCATCCCGAAGCTCGTGGCCGACAGTGCAGCGACCGCCCGTGCCCAGCAGGCGTTGGCGCTGGAGGCGTGCGCGATGTGGCTCGATGCGGCCAATACGGTCGCGGGCCAGCGCGATGACCATTTCGACACCTTGCAGCGCGAGGTCGAGGACGCCTGGACCGTCATGTCCAAACTGCTCGAATCCTCGAACCGGATGGTCGTTGGCGAGGACTGGGAGCACGTCGATGCAATGCCGGTCATGCGGCATGCCAGGGGGCGGATTCCGCTCCTCGCCATCGTGCCCAAGGACAAATCGGCTGAGGTCGTTGCCAAGTTGCTAAGGCAGGCTTCGGAGTAACTTTCGACGTCGTCGCACCTGCCTATAACGGATAGCAAGTCACACCGGAGAGCGACCACCTACAGACCTGAGCGACACAACGCGTCGGACGCACAGGAGCCGATGCAGACCCTTACTGACTAGAGAGAAACAGATGGCACGCTCACGCAACTTCGTCGAATTGATCGGCAACCTCGGCAACGATCCCGACGTCAAATACACCCAGGCGAACAAGCCCGTTACCCGTATCAGCGTCGCGACGTCCGAGCAATGGAAGGACAACGACGGCAATCCCCGTGAGAGGACTGAATGGCACCGTGTGGTGTTCTTCGGGAAGCTCGCTGAGATCGCGGCCGAGTACCTCAAGAAAGGCTCCCAGGTGTTCATCGAGGGCAAGCTGCGTTACGAGAAGGTCTCGACCGACGATGGCGATCGCTACTACACGGACATCGTTGCCGACGAATTGATCATGTTCAACGCGGCTGGCGGCGAACGCCGTGAGCGGAGCGACGACGACCGACAGTACGACGAGCGTCGCGACACCCGTTCGAACAACAGCGGCGGTGGCCGTAGCAGCAACAGCAGGCAGAACACCACCCAGCGTTCCAGCCGTTCGGAGGATGGCAACCGCGGGCACAGGAGCCGCGAGAACTACGAGCATGCATTGGAGCGAGACGATGGAATTCCGTTCTAGACAACACTTAGTTGAAACAGTTGAGAAAAGAGAGCAGAAAAGCCCCGTGGATCGGGGCTTTTCCGTTTCTAGAGGGTGCTTGCGTGGTTGAGAAATACGGATATAGTCATGCGTACTTAGAAAAAGTTGAGAAAGGCAATGGCCACCCTGTCGCTCCATGTGCTCGAAGGTGGTGAGCGAGTTCCATTGCTCCACGATGAGCAAGGCGTACCGCTGTTCTATCCAACTCTGTTTACCACCTCGCAGCTACGTAATGCAGGGGCGGCTGTCAACACCATCCGAAACAAGCTTGCCGATCTGATCGTTCTCCTGCGCTGGGAGCAAATCCATGGCCGGGACTTGATTGCGGAGTTTGGCCGCGGGCGGTTTCTCACTATCGCCGATGTAGTTTCGCTGCGAGATTTCGCGAAGCTCAACATGCGACATGTGCAGTCCGTTAAAGACGGGGCAAAGCAAAGGAAGCGTGTCGGAGTGGGCTTCCTTGAGTCACACGTTGCCTCAAGTTCGGCCCAGGCCGCCGTTGGCGCCCAGCAGCACTTCAACCGATTGAGTACCTTTGCGGACTATCTGGAATTCACGGCGTCGGTCGTCACCCAGCACCAGAGCTCACGCACGACGGAGCAGGAAATTGGCCGGATGGGCAAAACCATCCGCAAGCACCGACCACGTGGAGTGATAAGGCAGAGGGACGAGGATTCGGACCCGAGTTCGCCGCCCTCTGAGTTAGTCGAGCGTTTCATGGCGATCGGTGCCGAGTGCGATCCGCGAAATCCATTCCGGAACCCGGACATCCAGCTCCGAAATGCCATCATTTTTGGGCTGTTTCGACACACCGGGATGCGACGCGGGGAGTTGTTGAGCCTCCGCCTTGATCAATTCGACTTGGGGCATGAGCCGTTAGTCTGGATCCGTCGCAATCACGACGACAAGCACGACTCCCGCCGTCACCAGCCGGTGGCTAAGACGAAAGAGCGACCCATGCCGCTGTCAGACTGGACCGCCCAGATTTTCATAGACACTCATCGGCCGCTTTGCGCGTAGCGCCTTTCGAACTCTACCGGTGAGACATCGCCAGCGGAACCATGCCGACGAACCGGGTTGTAGAACATCTCGATGTAGT